>JACCUM010000294.1 GCA_013811805.1 Geodermatophilaceae bacterium
GACATCGCGGCTGGCCGCTTGCAGCCCGGCGACCGGCTACCGCCGCAGCGCCGCTTCGCCCGCCGCCACGCCATCGCCGCGTCGACCGCGGCGCGGGCGTATGGCGAGCTGATCAGACGCGGGTTAGCCGTGGGTGAGGTTGGACGGGGCACCTTCGTCCGTGCGGCGCAGGCACCCGTCCAACCTGCGCTGGCCGAACCGGGCAGCGCCCGGGTCGACCTGGAACTGAACTTCCCGCTGCTGCTCGGCGAGCAGTCCACGCTGCTCGCCGAGAGCCTGCGGCGCATGCTGCGCCCGGATGTTCTCGACTCGGCTCTGCTACCCGTTGGTGCGGCCGGTACGCTTCGCGCCCGCCAGGCCGCAGCGGCGCTGCTGGCCCGCGGCGGCTGGACGCCGACCCCGGAACAGGTGCTGTTCGCAGGCAACGGTCGGCAGGCAATCGCCGCCACGATCGCCACCCTCGTCCCAGTCGGGGAGCGTCTCGGAGTGGAGGCCCTCACCTACCCCGTGGTCAAGGGCATCGCGGCCCGTCTGGGCATCACCCTCGTCCCGCTCGCGATGGACGAGCACGGGCTCATCCCCGATGCTGTCAGTGCAGCGCACCGCGCCGCACCCTTGCGCGCGGTCTATCTTCAGCCGGCGCTGCACAACCCGCTCGGCACCACCATGCCCGAACACCGCCGCGCCGAACTCACTGACACGTTGCGCGGGCTCGACATCTACGTGATCGAGGACGCTATCTACGGCTTCCTCCGCGAGGACCTGCCCCCGCTCGTCCTGCTGGCTCCCGAGCGGACGGTGCTCGTCGACAGCCTGTCCAAACGGATAGCGCCCGGCCTCACTCTCGGCTTCATGGCCTGCCCCGCGAGCGTGACCGAACGCATCGGCACAGCGTTACGGTCCGGGGCCTGGACCGCCCCCCGGTTTGCCCTCGACGCAGCGACACAATGGATCACCGACGGCACCGCTACGACCATCGCACAGGCCAAACGAAACGACGCGCTCGTACGCCAACAGATCGTCCGCGAGCGACTCGCCGGCTGCACCATTCATGCCGACCCACACGCCTACCACTGCTGGTGGGTGCTACCCGACCCGTGGCGCGCCGACACGTTCGTTGCCGCCGCCGCCCGACATGACATCGCGGTCACGCCCGCCGCCGCCTTCACGATCGGGCCCGCGCACGCTCCCAACGCCATACGCCTCGCCCTGGCGTCTCCCGCCCTCGACACCCTCGTCACCGCCCTCGACACCCTCAACGCCCTGGCCCGAAAGGCCCCAGAGGACATCGGGCCGGAATGACACCCAACGCACCTGATAGGCGCCCGCTCAAGGATCGCCAACTGAAAACGACCACGGGCTGTTGACGACAGTCTCGTGGTTGGACACGGTGAACAACTTCGTGTCGGTCAACTGCAAGGAGTCGCGCCGCAGCTGCGTGCCGGGACTGGCGCTGGTGATCTCGCCGATCGTGCTGGCTGAAACGATGGCTCGCATGAGCGGCGAACGCGGTAATCGACTGGCTCGGATCGGCGCGGGGTTGCTTCGCGTTCGGTTCGTCCGAGCGCAGTGGTTTCGCAACGTCGAGGCCAAACCGCAAGTACGTGTCTATCTCGCCAGCCACGCGCCGGGGCCACCGTGCCGGCTATTTCCCCGCGGCCTCGAGGGTCACTGCGCCGTCGACGCTGAAGAGCACATAGCCGTACGAAAGCCCCTGCGCGGCCGGATGATCGGCCAGCCATGGATCGGCCACGTGGGGAGGAAACTCCAGTCGTAACACCCGCTCGAAGTCCGCACGGGTGTCGAAGCGCCACTCACTCATCACCTCGGTACGCACGGCGTCCCGTTGCGCCCACCATGAATTCGTCGACTCCGCGGTCCCCTGGGAGGCGGCCCACGAGCTACCGCCGAGCAGCTCGGCGAACTCCCCGTTTCGGTGATCATTGTCGACGACCACCAAAGTGCCCTGAGGGCGCAGGACCCGGCGGACTTCGGCGAGC
>JACCUM010000367.1 GCA_013811805.1 Geodermatophilaceae bacterium
GTCGACATGTACCTCCCGGGGTGCCCCCCGCGCCCGGAGATGCTGATGGACGCGATCCTCAAGCTGCACCACAAGATCAAGCACGAACCGCTCGGCCCAAAGCGGGCCAAGCAGCTCGCGGACAACCCGCAGGAGATCTGGACCGAGATGCCGTCCTCGATCCGGTACGACAAGGCCGCCCGCAAGGAGTGGATCAAGGCCGCCGAGGAGAACCGGAGCGAGCAGTACTCGCTCGAACGCACCCAGGCCGTACAGCGCGGTGACCTCCAGCACGGGGCCCTGGTGAAGGTGAAGAAATGAGCCGGCCATGACCAGCACCGAGCACGGGGAGCTCGCCGTACCGGGGACGCCCCCGGAGGCGCAGCGGCAACGCGGGATGTTCGGGGTCAGCGGCTCCGGTGACACCTCGGGCTTCGGTGGCCTCGTGCGCGTGGCTCCGGGATCCGCGGTCACCCTGCACAGCAGCGAACGCCCGTACGGCGGCTACTTCGACGAGCTGATGGACGCGATCGAGTTCGCGCTCGGTGCAAAGCGCTTCGCCGCCACCGTCGAACGCGTGGTCGTCGACCGTGGCGAACTCACCCTGTACGTCGCCCGCGAGCGACTGGTGCGCTTGTGCAAGACGTTGCGCGACCACGAGGCATTGCGCTTCGAGCTGCTCTCCAGTGTGTCCGGTGTGGACTATCTGGGTTCCGGTGGCGCGCAGGAGCATCGGTTGCACGCGGTCTACCACGTGACGTCGATGACCTACCGTCGACGGATCCGCCTGGAAGTGGCCGTCTCCGAGGAGGACGCGACCATCCCATCGGTGGCCGGCGTCTACCCGACCGCCGACTGGCAGGAACGCGAAACCTGGGACATGTTCGGAATCGTCTTCGAGGGCCATCCCGGACTCACCCGGATTCTGATGCCCGACGACTGGGACGGCTTCCCCCAGCGCAAGGACTACCCGTTGGGCGGTGTCCCGGTGGATTACAAGGGCGCCACCATCCCACCGCCCGACGAGCGGAGGAGCTACCGATGAGCACGGTCACAGGAGCGGATCCGTACGCCGGTTCCCGCGACACCACCGAGGGTCGCGTCTACACCGTCACCGGAGGCGACTGGGATTCCACGTTTGCCGGCGATCCGGTCTCCGAGGAACGGCTCGTGGTCAACATGGGCCCGCAGCACCCCTCGACGCATGGCGTCCTGCGCCTGGTGCTCGACCTCGAGGGTGAGACGGTCACCAAGGCACGGGTCGTGATCGGCTACCTGCACACGGGGATCGAGAAGAACACCGAGTACCGCAACTGGACGCAGGGCACGACCTTCGTCACCCGGATGGACTACCTCGCACCGCTGTTCAATGAAACGGCGTACTGCCTGGCGGTCGAGAAGCTGTTGGGCATCGAGGTGCCGGAACGAGCACAGGTCATCCGGGTCCTGCTCATGGAACTCAACCGGATCAGCTCTCACCTCGTGGGCCTGTCGACCACCGGCTTGGAAATGGGTGCGCTCACCGCCATGACCAACGGCCTGCGGGACCGCGAGATCGTCATGGACCTGCTGGAGGAGATCACCGGCCTGCGGATGAATCATGCCTACGTGCGCCCGGGCGGTGTGGCCCAGGATCTTCCGGACAGCGCAGAGGATTCGATCCGGGACTTCCTGAAGATCTTCCCGGACCGCCTCGAAGGCTTTCACCGGCTGCTGACCGGTCAGCCGGTGTGGCAGAACCGGCTCCAGGGGATCGGCTACCTCGACGTCACCGGCTGCGTCTCGCTCGGCACGACCGGGCCCATACTGCGCGCGGCCGGCTTGCCATGGGACCTGCGCAAGATAGAGCCCTACTGCGGCTACGAGACCTATGACTTCGACGTACCCGTGCAGACAACGGCGGACGCGTTCGGCCGATACCTCATCCGGGTCGCCGAGATGGGTGAATCGCTCAAGATCATCGAGCAGTGTCTCGATCGGCTCGAGCCGGGCCCGGTCATGGTGGGCGACAAGAAGATCGCCTGGCCGGCGCAGTTGTCGCTCGGCCCCGATGGCATGGGGAATTCGCTGGAGCACGTCAGCAAGATCATGGGCCAGTCCATGGAGGCCCTGATCCACCACTTCAAGCTGGTCACGGAGGGCTTCCGGGTGCCGGCTGGTCAGGTGTACGTACCGATCGAGTCCCCGCGCGGCGAACTCGGGTACCACGTCGTCAGCGACGGTGGGACCAGGCCGTGGCGGGTGCACGTACGCGATCCCAGCTTCGTCAACCTGCAAGCGACGGCCGCGATGTCCGAGGGCGGGTTGATCGCCGACGTGATCGCCTCGATCGCTTCGATCGACCCAGTCATGGGCGGGGTGGACAGGTGACCGAAGGGGGGGCCGGAGAGTCCGGTCGGCACAGCGCGGCCTACGGGCGGCACGGTACGGCGCACACGGTGGCCGGTCCGGTGGACATCGGGGACCTCGGTGCTTCGCTGACCGAAGAGGCTGTCCCCGAAGATGTTCCGCCCCTGACGGAGCAGACCCGCCGCGAGGCGCGGGAGATCATCGCCCGCTACCCGCGGCCACGTTCAGCTCTGCTACCGATGCTGCATCTCGTGCAGTCGGTGCAGGGCTACGTGAGTTCCGCGGGTGTCGCGCTGTGTGCCGAGGAGTTGAACCTCACCAAGGCCGAGGTCGGCGCCGTTGTCACCTTCTACACGATGTTCAAGCGGCGCCCGGCCGGGGAATACCTGATCAGCGTCTGCACCAACAC
>JACCUM010000370.1 GCA_013811805.1 Geodermatophilaceae bacterium
CTGTTACCGAGGCCGAAAGGCAACCCGGCGAGCTTCGTGTCGATGTGGGCCGATCTCGTCGACATCGGACGTTCGCCGACAACAGGTGGCTATCGCCGCTTCGCGCTGACGCCTGAGGATGGACAACTGCGGGAGTGGTTCGAGCAAGAGGCGAACCGGCGGGGCTTGGACCTCGCGGTCGACCGAGCCGGCAATCAGTGGGCCTGGTGGGGCAATCCAGACTTCGATGGGCCTGGAATCTCCACCGGCTCACATCTCGATTCCGTGCCCGACGGCGGCGCGTTCGATGGCCCCCTAGGAGTCGTTTCCGCTTTTGCAGCGTTGGATCTGCTTGCCCTGCAGGGCATTACCTTGAGCCGGCCGATTGGGATCGCGTGCTTCTCGGACGAGGAGGGTTCCCGGTTCGGTGTGGCCTGCAGCGGCTCCCGCGTTCTCACCGGTGCCCTTGATCCTGATCGCGCCCGTGCCCTGACCGACCAGGACGGGATGAGCTATGCCGATGCGATGGCCTGGGCCGGACGGGCGCCGCACCTGCTCGCGGCTGACCCCGAGGCGCTGGCCAGGGTGGACACCTTTGTCGAACTGCACGTCGAACAGGGCCGCGGGCTGATCGAGTCCAAAGCGCCTGTGGGCGTGGCCAGTGAGATCTGGCCGCACGGACGATGGCGCTTCGCCTTCACCGGCCGGGCCGACCATGCGGGCACCACCCGCATGTCGGATCGCGCGGACCCGATGTTGACCTATGCCGTGACAGCGCTGGCTGCCAACAAACAAGCCCGTAGCCGTGAGGCCCGAGCGACATTCGGTCGAGTGACTCTGGCGCCCAACGGAACCAACGCCATCCCGTCGCAGGTTACCGCCTGGCTCGACGCTCGGGCCGAGGCTCCGGAGACTCTCGATGTCCTTGTCACCGAGCTGTGCCGGCAGGCCACCGAGCGAGCCGAACGCGACGGTACGACGGTCGAGGTCACGGTGGAGTCCTCGACCGGCTCGGTCAGCTTCGATGTGCCGTTGCGCGACCGGCTGACAGCCGTGCTCGGCGGTGCCCCGGTGCTGCCGACAGCGGCCGGGCACGACGCCGGAGTCCTCTCCGCGGCGGGGATTCCCACCGCGATGCTCTTCGTCCGAAACCCCACCGGCATCTCGCATTCCCCCGAGGAGCACGCCGAACTAGGGGATTGCGCTGCCGGCGTGCGCGCCCTGGCCGACGTACTCCGCGACCTCGCAATCTGAGCACCACCACTGCCCCGAGGCCAGTGGCAGACTCTCCAGAGTGCCCGAAGGTCATACGCTGCATGGCCTGGCACGCGACCAGTCACAACGATTCGCGGGTAAGCGGGTGCAGGTCACCAGTCCTCAGGGCACCTTTGCAACCGGCGCCGCCCTGGTCGACGGCCAGGAACTGGATGACGTCACCGCACACGGCAAGCATCTCTTCGCGTCGTTCGGCGAACGGATCGTGCACGTCCACCTGGGACTGTTCGGCAAGTACACGGCGGGGACCGGCGATCCACCCGAGCCGCGCGGTGCGCTGCGGATGCGGTGGGTCGTCGACGGCTATTGGACCGACCTACGCGGAGCGACCGCATGTGCGGTCCTGACCCGGCCTGAGGTCGCCGCGATCGTGGCCCGACTGGGACCGGATCCGCTGCGGCCCAGACCCAACGGCAGGGCCGCGTACGCGCGGATCGCCCGCAGCCGGGCACCGGTCGCGGGCCTGCTGATGGATCAGAGCGTCTTGTCCGGCGTCGGAAACGTGTACCGCGCCGAGATCCTGTTCCGGCACCGGGTCCCGCCGTACCTTCCGGGCCGGGACCTCTCCGAGGACCGCTGGCGTGCGCTGTGGGCAGATTTGGTCACGCTCATGCGCGCCGGACTGCGTACCGGCCGGATCGTCACCACGCGCCCACTGGATCGGTCCCGCCCTCGCGGCAACGTCAGCAGCGAGGACGCTCACTACGTCTACCGGCGTACCGGCCGGCCATGCCGGGTCTGCCGCACGCCGATAGCGATGCAACTGCTGCAAGGCCGAAAGCTCTACTGGTGCCTCACATGTCAGGCCTGACGCCTGTGGTGCGGCGCAGGACGCTCGGTAGAAAGCGGGCACCCGGACCTAGGGCGGCCACCGCGTCATTGGGGTTGCTCAGCGCACAACGCTGCAGCGAAAGGCAGCCACAACCGATGCACGAGGTCAGTCCGTCGCGGAGCTGGGTCAGACCGGTGATCTGCTCGTCCAACCTGGCCCGCCATGAGCGCGAGAGCCGAGCCCAATCCGCTCGCGTGGGTGAACGCTGTGCCGGCAACGTCGACAACGCCGAGCGGATCTCCTCGAGGGACAGTCCCACGTTCTGGGCCGCCCGGATGAAGGCCAGCCGGCGGAGAACGCCGCGCTCGTACCGGCGTTGCCCACCACCGGTGCGGGTCGAGGCGATCAACCCAGCGCTCTCGTAGTACCGCAACGCCGAAGGCGCCAGTCCGGCTCGGTTGGCCAGTTCGCCGATCGGCAGGAGTTCGGCGCTGTTCACCCGCGACCAATCCTTGACATGAAGTTCACTTTAACTTGCATTCTGCGGACATGACAACTGATGCGCACAACCGGACCGGACGAGTGGCCTTGGTGACCGGAGGTTCCCGCGGGCTGGGTCGAGCTCTGACCCGGGAACTCATCGCCACCGGCTGGGTCGTAGTCACCGACGGGCGCGACGCCGGGGCGCTGTCTCGACTTCGCGCGAACACGGCAGACAGCGATGCACTGATCACCGTGCCCGGGGACGTCGCCGATCCAGACCACCGGGCGGCCTTGATCGACCCGGTCACGAAGCTGGGCGGACTCGACCTGTTGGTCAACAACGCCTCGCTGCTGGGACCAAGCCCACAACCTGCCTTAGCCGACTACGCCCTCGGGACTCTCGAAGAGGTCTACGCCGTCAATCTGCTTGCTCCCCTTGCTCTTACGCAGCTGGCCCTTCCGCATCTAGAACGACGTACCGGACGGATCATCAACATCTCCTCCGATGCCGCCGTCGAGCCGTACGAGGGCTGGGGTGGGTACGGCTCGTCGAAAGCCGCTCTCGACCAGCTCACCAACGTGCTGGCCGCGGAGAATCCGCGATTGCGCATCTACTCCCTCGATCCCGGGGACATGCGAACCGACATGCACGCGCAGGCCTTTCCCGGTGAGGACATCTCTGACCGCCCTGAGCCCGAAACCGTGCTCCCGGCGCTGATCCGGCTGATCGACGGCGAGCTGCCCAGCGGCCGGTACCGGGCAGCAGCCCTGGTCCCTCAGGTGACCGCATGACCGCACTGTCGACGCCGATCCCGATCACCCGCTTCGACCTACCCGATGGCAGCGCAGCCAGCGAACCCGCCGAGTGTCGAGGCCTGCCTCGCGACGGGATCCGGCTGTTGGCCACCCGAACCGGCGGCATCTCACACCATCGCTTTTCCGAACTTCCCGCACTGCTCCAGCCCGGAGACCTGCTGGTGGTCAACACTTCTCCGACGCTGCCCGCCGCACTTGACGCCGACCTCGACAACGGCGAACGCCGGCCGCTGCACGTTTCCACACCGCTCGACAACGGGGACTGGGTGGTCGAGGTACGGCTGGCCGACAACTCCGGGCCGGAGTGCGGTATGGGTGCGGGCGCGAGACTGCGAATCCCCGGCGGACAGGTACTGCGGCTGCTTTCGGCCTACCCGAAGCCGTGGGCCGGTGCCCCCCGGCTGTGGCGAGTCGCCGTACCCGCCGGCCTCCA
>JACCUM010000391.1 GCA_013811805.1 Geodermatophilaceae bacterium
GAGACCCGATCCAGTGGCGCGACATCACCCGAGGCATTGCGCTGCAAGGGGTCTACGTCGGGGTTCTGCTGTCGGCGGCGTGGGCCAACTTCACCACCAAGGACATCACCAGCTGACCCATGGTCTAGCGCAGCCGCGCACAGTCCTGGGTGGACAGTGCGACGGGTGGCGTCGCGCGCAGTTGCTCAGCGACTATGCCGGCCACGAGAGGGTCGGTGACCAGGCCGGAGTGGGTGACCCGTGAATCCACGCAGACGCTCTGCACGACGATGCCCAGCGCACCCTCCAGTTGTGCGGAATCAGGTGGCGTGACGGTCTCGTCCAGGGTCGTCCAGATCGAGACGAACGCTGGTCCGTCGGGTGTCTCGTCGCCGGCATTGAGCTCACGCAGGAGGTCGCTGTCCGGTGCGAGTTGTTGGCAGGCCAGGGGGCAGGCCCCGGGAGCGACATCCTCGGCCAACCCGGCCAGCGTGGTTCCGTGGTGGGGTGCGCCGAGCGTGACCACCCGCCGGGCCATTCCGTCCCCGCCCAACTCGGTGACCCAGAGCCGCGCGACCAGGCCACCGGCCGAGTAGCCGACGATGTCGACCGATGCGGCCCCGGTCCGCCCGATGACCGCGCTCACCGCCTCGTCCAGAGCTAGCGCCTGCACACGTAGGTCGCCCGTACCGTCGCCGGGCAGCGGAAGGACCGTGACGTCGCGCCCGTCACCTCGCAGCGCTTCGGCCAAGACGTTCAGCCCCCTGGTCGAGCCGCCGAAGCCAGGAACCAGCAGGACCGGCCCCGGTTCGTCCTGGGGAACGGGCGTCGCCGACGACGTCGAGCCTCGCACGGCCAGGAAGACCGCAACCAGCGTGGCCGCGACCACGATGGCGATGACCCCGAGCAGCAACCGGCGTCGCTGCGGTGCCAGCCCGGCAAACATCACGCCATTGTCTGCTGATACCCGTGAAAGCAGCGTCAGTCTCGGGTGTCGCTGTCGCGGGCATAGACGAAATGCAGCAGGGCGGCGACCTGGCGGTAGGGGTCGCGACGTCCCGCTTCTCGCTCGGCGGCCAGGAGCAGGGCGAGTTCATCCGGCGGTGGTAGTTCGTCGTCCTCGCGGTGGTCGGTGAGGACGCGCACGCCGTACCAGCCGAAGGGCCGCCAGCCGTCCCCGTGCAGAATCTGGTCGAAGTCCTCGGCGGTATGTGCATGGGCGGCCAAGCCGAGTCGGTTGGTGTAGTCGCCGCTGCCGAAGGAACCCACTGCGTCGGCCCACTGCCCCCGCAGACCTGGGCGCATCGCCGGGGCCAGGCCGTTGCGGACCAGCAGCGACAGGGTCGCTCGGGGAGCAGCGACGGTGGACATAGCGCTCAGCAGAGTGCGCACGTCGTCGAAGTAGGGCAGCACTCCATGGCAGAGGATGAGATCGAAGGGCCCGGGAGCTAGTTCGGCGACAGCTTCTCCCGGGCCTTGCACGAACCGGACCCTCGACCGTAGGTCCGCGGACTCCGCACTCAGTTCTGACTCGAACAAGGTCAGCAGATCGGCAGAGATGTCCAGTCCGGTGACCTCGTGCCCGGCGCGGGCCAGCAGTAGCGCTTGAGTTCCCTGCCCGCAGCCGATGTCGAGCACCCTGGCTACGCGCGGTCCCCGTACGGCGAGCAGTTCGGCTAACTGAGCCGCCAACACATGTTGCCGTACAACATCTCTGAGCCTCCCCAGGACGCCGATCCACGCGTCGACTCCTTCGAGGAACCTCGTGTTGGCCCCGGGGTGGTCGGCCACGCGGGCGACGGCTCGGCTACTCGTCGTCGAGCCGGAAACCCACCTTGAGCCCGACCTGGAAGTGCTCGATCGCACCGTCGACGAGATGTCCGCGGATCTCGGTGACCTCGAACCAGTCGAGGTTGTGCAGGGTCCTGCTGGCCCGGGACATACCGTTACGGATCGCCGGTTCTACGCCCTCGGTGCTGGTCCCGACGATCTCGGTGACCCGGTAGACGTGATCTGCCATGACTGCCTCCTGTCGAGGGTTGCTCGGACCGCGAGGTGTGCGGTCCCTCACGGGCAACGTAGTACCAGCGAACGAGTATTGCGGTGCCTGTACTGACCTGACCCGGCATGATCGGCATCATGCGGAAGCGGACCGGATTTGTCGCCGCACTCCTCGCCGTACTCACGATCTTGTCTGGGTGCGCGTCGGTTGCCGACTCCGGTCCTGCTGACCGTAGCTCCGACGGGGCCCGAGATTCCGCGGAGCCGACGGCGCCGGTGGCGACCCCGGCCGTACCGGGGATGCGCGGGCAGGCCGTACGACTGCGCACCGACGCCGCAGTGGGCGGCCAGTTCCAGACGCGGATCACCAACACCAGTTCCGAGGTGTTCATGGTGCTGGGAGTCAGCCTCGACTCGCCTGGCTTCGAGCGGCTGCCCTTCGCCGGCCGTGCGGCAACGTTCCACCCCGGGGCGACGATCGACCTCCCGACGCAGTACGGGTCCGCGTTCTGCGCCGAGGACATCCCGGTGGATCCGGCGTTCACCGCCATGCAGGTACAGCGGCCGGACGGAACTACAGAAGAGTTACGGGTTCCGCTCGAGGCTCCCGACGACATCGTGGATCGGATCCATCAACAGGAGTGCCATGCGGTCGCACTAGCCGCCGCAGTAGAGGTCGATCTCGGCGAGTTCAACAGCGCGGAATTCGATGGAGAGCCGGTGCTGCGGGCGACGGTCACCCTGACCCGCGGGACGAATAGCGAGGCGATCGCGCTGGTCGGGCTGACTGGCAGTGTGGTCTTCGACCTGCTCTTCGCCGATGACAGCGAGCCGCCTCCGTCGATGCCCAGCGACGAGGACGAACTCGCCGTCCCGGTCATTGTGGGCATGACCGGTCGCGGCTGCGATGCGCATGTGCTCGGCGAGACCAAACAGCCGTTCCTGTTCCCCTTCTATCTCACCTTCGACGGCGGGGAGGTCCAGTACGGCGTCTTGGACGTTTCTCCCGAGCAGCGCGACGCCTTGTGGAGCTTCGTCCAAGTTGCCTGCGCCTGAGGGTTACCAGCCGAACGGGAGCCCGGTGTAGTTCTCGGCCAGACTCTGCGCGGCTGCCCGCGACGTACTGAGGTAGCGCAGCTGGGCGAGTTGCAGTTCCCGGGCGAACGGGTCGCTGCCCTCGGTGTGCAGCATGGAGGTCATCCACCAGGAAAAGTGTGTACACCGCCAGACCCGGCGCAACGCCGTCTCCTGGTACGCGTCGAGCGGGGACACACCCCTGAAACCGTACGAGGCGATGATCGCGTCGGCGAGCAGCTTGGCGTCGGCGACCGCGAGGTTCAAGCCCTTGGCGCCGGTCGGCGGCACGATGTGTGCCGCGTCTCCGGCCAGGAACAGCCTCCCGTACCTCATGGGTGCGCTGACAAAACTGCGCATCGGGGTGATGCTCTTGTCGAGGACTGGACCGGTCGTCAGTTCCCAGCCCTCGTGTGCCAGCCGGGTGGTCAGTTCGGTCCAGATCCGGTCGTCGGACCAGTCCTGCAGCGTCTCGTCGAGACTGACCTGGAAATAGAGCCGGCTGATCGACGGGGACCGCATGCTGTGCATCGCGAAACCGTTGGAATGCCAGGCGTAGATGAGTTCGTCGGTGGACGGCGGCGCCTGCGCCAGGATGCCGAGCCAGCCGTATGGGTAGTCGCGCTCCCAGCTCCGGCTCGCCGCTGCCGGGATGGCCGAGCGAGAGATGCCGTGGAACCCGTCGCAGCCGGCGATCAGGTCGCACTGGATCCGCTGCGCGTTGCCGTCGACATCAAGAAAAGTGACGGCGGGGCGGTCGGTGTCGATGTCGTGTACGGCGCTGTCGGACACCTCGAAGTACATCGGCTGCCCGGCTCCGAGCCGCGCGGCGACCAGGTCCTTCACGACCTCGGTCTGCCCGTAGATCCACACCGAGCGACCACACAGCTCGAGAAAGTCGAGGTGCTGTCGGGTGCCAGGCCACTGCAGATAGATGCCGTCGTGTCGCAGCCCCTCCCGATCCAAGCGGACGCCGACGCCGTTCTGACGCAGCAACTCAACGGTGCCCTGTTCGAGGACCCCCGCCCGTAATCGCGCTTCGATGTAATCGCGGGAGCGGTTCTCGAGAATCACGGACTCGATGCCCGCGTTGTACAGCAGGTGGGCGAGAACGAGCCCGGCTGGTCCGGCACCGATGATCGCCACCTGAGTACGCATGCCTGAGACCTTCCCCGGCCGGAAGTCATTTTCCAACCGTTCGTACGAGCTACGGCGATCGCCACCTCCCAGGCGCCAGAAGCCCGGAGCGGCCGGCTCTGGGAGGCCCGGTCAGCACAGCGCGCGGGTCGCCCGGCTGCTGGACGCGAGGCACACACAATCCCGGCGCGATTCACCGGGCGATCGGACCGGAACGTTCTGAAGACTTCGCCGAGTGGAATGCTCTGGACTGGATGGCATCGACGATGACTCCACCGATGGTCCGGTACTGGGCTGACATGTCGGCGAGGTGACTTGCTGGTCCTCGAGGGTAGGACCGGTGGCCCGTCGTAGAGCAGTTGCCGGCGACTCCATAGCCTTGCCTACGACCACAACCCGGCGGTTACTCCGAAGGAGTTCCATGCGCATGTCCCTCTCCTCGGGCGGGGCGGCGCCAACGCAGTTCCGACCGGATCCGGAGGGGACGCATCCGCCGCTGCTCAGCCCGGACTATGCCTCCACCCGACTGCGGGCCCCGCTCAAAGCTCCGGTGGACCTGCCGCAGCGGCTGACCGAGCTGACCGGCCCGGTCCTGGGTGAGGGGCTGGTGCGTCCAGGCGATGCCGATCTCACCCGTGGGTACGCCGAAGAGCCGGTGGGACAACGGATCATCGTCTCGGGGCGACTGCTCGACGGCGACGGACGGCCGATCCCGCGCAGTCTGGTGGAGATCTGGCAGGCCAACGCAGCGGGGCGTTATCGCCACGATCGGGGCAACTGGCCGGCACCTCTGGACCCGAACTTCGACGGGATGGGCCGCACCCTCACAGATGAGCAAGGCCGCTACAGCTTTACGACGGTCAAGCCCGGCGCGTACCCCTGGAGGAACCATCACAATGCCTGGCGCCCAGCGCATATCCACTTCTCGCTCTTCGGGCGGTCCTTCACCCAGCGGCTGGTCACCCAGATGTACTTTCCCGCCGATCCGCTGTTCGGTCAGGACCCGATCTTCAATTCCGTACCCGAGGCTGCCCGAGATCGGATGATCGCGGACTTCTCCCTCGCGGACACCCAGCCGGATTGGGCGCTAGCGTTCAGCTTCGACATCGTGCTGCGCGGCAGCGACGCGACGCCGTTCCAGGAGGGGGGTTCGTGAAGGCGGAAATGCTCAGTACGCCGTCGCAGACCGTCGGACCGTTTCTCTCGATCGGGCTGACCTGGGAGCAGGGTGAGTTCGTCGTACCCGACGGCACGTCAGGCTCGTTCTGGGTCCGCGGGCGACTTCTCGACGGGGCCGGCGAACCCGTACCGGATGGTGTGATCGAGACCTGGCAGGCCGATCCGTACGGAAAATTCAGTCATGCGCTGTTGCCGCTGGAATCCGCGGTCGAGGGCTTCGGTGGTTTCGGGCGCAGCATGACCGGGCCCGACGGACGGTACGGCGTGCACACGGTGAAGCCCGGCCCGGTCGGCGACGGACAAGGCGGATTCCAGGCACCGCATCTTGACGTGTCGGTGTTCGCCCGTGGGCTGTTGCACCGCATCGTCCTACGTATCTACTTCGCTGACGAGGACGAGGCGAACGCCGACGATCCGGTGCTGTCCGCCTTGCCCGATGAGGGCGCACGAGCGACGCTCATCGCCCAGCCCGACGGTGCCGGCGCCTACACGCTCGACATTCGGCTACAGGGTGACGGCGAAACCGTCTTCTTCGCGGTCTGAACTAATGAGCCGAGAGGGCGGGAGCATCGCAGCGAGGAACGAGCGAGGAGCAGACCGACCGGTGAGCGCAGCGAGCGAGGCGGATAAGCCGAGCGACGGCCTGTTCACCCAGACCCACGAGCGGGGTCCGGTCCGCGACGAAGTGAGCAGCCGGGCATGGTTGGTCGCCATGCTCGACGCCGAGGCTGCGCTGGCTGGCGCCTGTGCCGATGCCGGTGTCGTCCCGGCCGCCGCGGCGGAGACGATTGCCCTGGTCTGCGCCGACGCCGGCCGGTTCGACGAGAAACAGCTCGGCGTTCTGGCAGCCGAGACCGGCAACCCGGTTGTCGGCCTGGTCGCCGCCATCCGGGCAGCCGTCCCCGACGATGTTGCCGCCTACGTCCACTGTGGAGCGACGAGCCAGGACATCGTGGACACTGCCGCGATGCTGATTGCTCGTCGCGCGATCGCGGCTGTGTCGGCCGATCTGGACGGTTGCGCCGAGTCGGCGGCAGCATTGACCGAGCAGCATCGCGACACACCTATGGTCGCCCGGACACTCCTGCAGCAGGCGGTGCCGACCACCTTCGGGCTCAAGACGGCCCTGTGGCTGCACGGGCTGACCAAGGCTGGCCTGAACCTGCGCCGCATCCAGCAGGAACTGCCGGCCCAACTGGGCGGCGCGGCCGGCACCTTGGCGGGATACCCGGCCCCGGGCAGTGGCTTGCACACCGCCCACGCGTACGCCGCCCGCCTCGGACTGGTCAACCCGCAGTTACCTTGGCACACGCTGCGCTACCCGATCGGCGACCTGGCCGGCGCCCTCGCGACGACTGCGGGAATCCTCGGCAAGATCGCCCTGGACCTGGTCCTGCTCGGCCAGAACGAGGTCGGTGAGATCACCCTGTCCGACGACGGGCGCGGCGGCAGTTCGACAATCGCGCACAAGCGAAACCCGGTGGCGGCCATCGCTGCACGGTCAGCGGCCAAGCGTGCGCCCGGGCTGACCGCCACCCTGTTCGCGAGCATGGAGCAGGAGCATGAACGGGCCGCCGGGGCCTGGCACGCGGAATGGCCGACACTGAGCGAGCTGCTGATCTGCGTAGGCTCAGCCGCCGCCTGGCTACGCGATGCATTGGACTCCTTCGACGTGGACGAGGATCGGATGGCCGCGAACCTGACGGCGCTCGACTCGGCGGCCACGGCCGGTAGTGCCGTTGCCCTGGTGGATCGGGCGCTAGCCGAGTACCGGACGACGACTGACAAGAGCGAGTGATCAACGACTGCATGAGGGGACTGCTCTGATGGGCGCGATTGCCCTGCACCACGAGATCACCGGAGAGCCCGAGGCGCCGCCGGTACTGCTGTTGAACTCTCTCGGCAGCACGCTGGCGATGTGGGAACGACAGGTCCCTGCGCTGGCCGAGCGCTTCCTGGTGATCAGGTGCGACACCCGCGGGCACGGTGAATCCCCGGTTCCGCCAGGGCCGTACCTCATCGACGACTTCGTCGACGACGCCGTCGCCCTCCTGGACAACCTCGGGATAGAGCGAGCACACGTTGCCGGCCTGTCATTGGGCGGGATGGTCGCGATCCGGCTGGCGGCCGTCAGTCCAGAGCGGGTCGACCGCCTCGCCCTGCTGTGTACCTCGGCGCAGCTCGGACCGCCGCAGACCTGGACCGAACGCGCGGCGACCGTACGCGCCAAGGGAACCGGTGCCGTGGCAGAGACCGTCGTGGCCCGCTGGCTGACCGAAGACCGGCGCGCGGCCGATCCACTCACCACGGACTACCTGCGCGACATGGTCGCGGCCACACCGGCCGACGGATACGCGGCCTGCTGCGACACGATCCGTGACCTGAACCTCCGCGACGCCCTGCCCTCGATCACGGCGCCCACATTGGTCGTCGCCGGCACCGACGACCCCTCCACCCCACCGGTGCACCTCCAGACCATCGCCGCTGGCATATCGGGTGCCCGCCTGATCGAACTCGCCGACTGTGCGCACATGGCGACGATCGACCAAGCCGAGGCGGTCACCGCCGCACTCGTCGAGCACTTTTCGGCAGGGGAACAGCGTGGATGAGGAACGGCGTCGCGCCTTAGGTTTTGAGGTGCGCGGTCAGGTCCTCGGCGAGGAGTACGTGGATGCGGCCATTGCCCGTACCAGCGCTCTGACTGCGGACTTCCAGGACTACCTCACCCGTACGGCCTGGGCCGAGATCTGGTCGCGTCCCGGCCTGGATCGCAAGTCCCGCAGCCTGGTGACCATCTCGGTGCTCACCGCACTCGGCCATGACCACGAGCTGGCCCTGCACATCCGGGCGGCCGTACAGAACAACGGCCTCACCCCTGAGCAGGTCGCCGAAGTGATCCTGCACGCTTCGGTGTACGCCGGAGTGCCCGCCGCGAACCGGGCGATGGCCGTGGCACAGCACGAACTGGCCGACCTCGGTTACGCCTCCGCGCAACCCGGATCTGGGAGCCCGAGCTAGCCGATGCGCGCCTGCACTTTCGGCGCCCAGCGCGGCGCCGGGCG
The DNA here is from genome assembly GCA_013811805.1 of Geodermatophilaceae bacterium. GTDB lineage: Bacteria > Actinomycetota > Actinomycetes > Mycobacteriales > Geodermatophilaceae > JACCQS01. Next base: position 8,433 of record JACCUM010000391.1, read on the forward strand.
GTGCGGTTTGACACGATCAACGGCGTGACCTCGCATCCACCAGACCACAACCGGCCCTTCCAACCGCCGCAGAGCCCACCAGGGCAGGCGCCGTACACGCCGTCCCAAGCGTTCCAACCGCCACCGGGTCAGCCGGGCCAGCCTCCGTATCCCGGCCAGCCTCTGCAAGGACCGCCTCAGCCGTACGGCCAGCCGGCCCAACCGGTCCAGCCCTACGGCCAGCCGGCCGAGCTACCAGCCCAACCGCAAGGGCCGCCGGCGAACGCCACGGCTGGCCGATCTGCCTTGTGGCCGGTTGCCCTCGTGGTCCTCTCGCTGGTCGTGGTGGCGGCGTCGTACTGGATGGGCACCTACCTGGGGGTCTATGGCAACCGGGGGATCAGCTTCTACCTGCTGATCGCGCTCGTGGCCGTGACGGTCGCAGCGCTGGTCGCGGTCTGGTCCGAGACCGCCTTCGAGGTCCGTACCTGGGGGAGCGACCTGTTCGGCAAGACCGCACTGGGCTGGCGGCGAATCGACCTCGCCAACCTCACGTCGGCGGCCATCGCGGCTGGGCGCGGCAGCAAGTACATCGTTCTGGGCGACAGCCAGGGCCGAATCATGTTCTCCGACAAGAAACTAGGGCCAGTGATCGACAGTGTGCGTCGCGGCCTGTTCGAAGCCGCCCAGAAAGGTCGCTTCGCCGTACCGACCGATCTCGCGAAGCTTCTCGGGCTGCCCGTACAGCAGGGTGCACGCCGGCTCGGAAAGAGCGGCAATCTGACCCGGGTGTTCACCGTGCTCGGGCTCATCGCGATCGGGCTGATACTCGGCGTTGTCCTCGTCAGTTAGCGTGCTTGCTTGTGTCCGAGGGTCGTCGTGGTGTGCTCTTCGGCGTCGCGGCCTACACCCTCTGGGGCCTGTTCCCGCTGTATTGGCCGTTGCTCAAGCCGGCCAGCCCGCAGGAGATCCTGGCCCATCGCTTCCTCTGGTCCCTGGTCTTCGTCGGCGTCCTGATCGCTATCGGGCACAACTGGGCGAAGGTTCGTGCGGTCTTTCGCAGCCGCCGTACGACACTCATCCTTTCCGCTGCGGCGGTTCTCATCGCGATGAACTGGTTCACCTACATCTACGGGGTCAACAACGGATTCGTGGTGGAGACCTCGCTGGGCTACTTCATCAACCCGCTGGTCAGCGTCGTTCTGGGCGTGGCCTTCTTCCGGGAGCGACTGCGTCGTGCGCAATGGGTGGCGGTGGCACTGGCCACGATTGCGGTAGTCGTGCTCACCGTCGACTACGGCCGACTTCCCTACCTCGCCCTGGTTCTTGCCTTCTCCTTCGGCTTCTACGGGCTGCTGAAGAAGTTGGCGCCGGTCGGCTCGGCGGTCGGCCTGACCGTCGAGAGCGGGGTCCTTGTGCTGCCGGCGATCGCCCTCCTTGCCGTGCTGGCCGCCCGTGGTGAACTGGCCTTCGGACAGGTCAGCCTCGGCAACACCGCGTTGCTGATCAGCGCGGGGGTAGCAACCGCCGTACCGTTGCTATTCTTCGCCTCTGCCGCTCATCGGGTGTCGCTGAGCACTCTCGGGATCCTGCAGTATCTGGCACCCACGCTGCAGTTGGTCTTCGGGCTGACCGTATTCGGGGAACCGATGCCGCCGGTCCGGCTGATCGGCTTCGCCCTGGTGTGGGTGGCTCTGGTCATCTTCTCGGTGGACGGTCTATGGGTACGGCGGCCGTTGCCCTGGCCGGAGCAGCCGATCCCCGACTTGTCCGGCGTGCCGCAGGATGATCCGGCCGTACCGCGGGTTAGTCTGCGTCCGTAGTGGAATGCCATGCTTGTGATTCAGTCGCGGACGCGTTGCCAGGGAAGGTCTTTCGCACCCCATGAAGTCGAGTTCTGCACGCGGGCAGCGTCTGGATGAGGCGCCCTCCGACCAGCTCGCCGAGGCCGAATACGAGAGCGGCGGACTACCCCGGCGCGACCGGGAGATTCTCGGATTCGAACGGCAGTGGTGGAAGTATGCCGGCGCCAAGGAGCAGGCCATCCGGGAACTCTTCGACATGTCGGCGACCCGGTACTACCAGGTGCTCAACGGGTTGATCGACCGCCCAGACGCCCTCGCCTTCGATCCGATGCTGGTCAAGCGGCTGCGGCGGCTACGAGCCAGCCGGCAGCGGCAGCGTTCGGCGCGCCGATTGGGCATCGATCTGGAGCGCTGACACCCCCCCGTGGACGAACCTCGGACGGTGCTTGCAGAGCCGGGCCGGGCTTTGGTCGCTCGCTAAGCTGAGCCGCAAATGGGAAGGCACAGTGCCGAAGAGCCCGCGACTCCCTCAGGCAATGACCCTGATGGTGAAGCCGCCCACTTCGACGGGTACGAGAACTTCCCGGTCGGTCGGGGTGCTGCACCGGTTCGTGCTGGCTCCCGCAATCGAGTCGGCTTCGCGGTCGGACTCGTCATCCTCGGCGTCATTCTTCTCGTGTTCGGCATGATCACCCTGACCACCGATGACGACCCGCAGACCACGGCGGGTCAGGACAACAGCGCGACAGCGACCACGCCCGTGCCGAGCCGGTCGCCGTCGCCGACCCCGACCGCCATGCCCGGGCCCCCCGCACAGACCTCGGCCATACCTCCCGCGCAAGAGGTCATGCCGGTCACCGTGCTGAACAACAGCGCGTTGACCGGGCTGGCGTCCCGAGTGGCCGGCGAACTCGAGGCGGGTGGCTGGCCGATCGCTGAGTTGCTGAACTACTCCGAGACCCAGGTGCCGGCCACCACGGTCTTCTTCACCCCGGGCAAGCCGGCGGAAGAGGCCGCGGCACAGGCGTTGGCCGCACAGTTCCCGGGGATCACCGGGGGAGCCAAACCGCGATTCGATGGCCTCGACGGTTCCGGGCTCACGGTGGCCGCCGTGGGGGATTGGGTTCCCTAGCCGCGTAATCCGAGCGCCGTAGCGGTCCTACGCAGATCTGCGTATCTCCGAACAGGAACGGAACTAACCTTGCTCGGCCGCGCGTTGCAGGTTCCATGCCGCCGTCCCGATCCCTGTGGCTGCGCGGTCGTGGGATTGCCCTTGCGGCGGGCCGCCTCCTCGCCCTCCCGCTCCTGCTCGGCATCGCTGTATCCGGACAGGTCGTTGCGGCCAGCTCAGCCGCGGCGGTCGACGACATCGGGGTCGAGACCATGACCGTCCCGGCCGACGGTGACGAGGACATCGATCTCGACACCAACCTGTATGTTCCCGCCGCCGCCGAGGACACGCCGGCGCCTGCGGTGATCCTCGGGCACGGCTTCGGCGGGTCCAAGGACAGCGTCGAGACCGAGGCGCAGGCCCTGGCCGGGGCGGGGTATGTCGTCCTCACCTACTCCGCGCGTGGCCACGGCGCCAGCGGCGGGCTGATCGGACTCAACGATCCCGAGTTCGAGATCGCCGACCTGTCGGTGATGATCGATCTGCTCGCCGATCGCGCCGAGGTGACGACCGACTCCGACGGGGACCCGGTGGTCGGGGTCACCGGCGCTTCCTACGGTGGTGCATTGTCGTTGTTGGGCGCTGGATACGACGACCGGATCGATGCGATCGTTCCGCAGATAACCTGGAACTCGTTGACCCGTGCGCTGTTTCCGGATCAGGTCGGCTCGCCGGACGCCGGCGCCTTCGCCGGCGCTCCGGCACCAGGCGAGGATGGCGTCTTTAAGAAGCTGTGGGCCGGCCTGTTCTTCAGTACGGCGTCGGGGCTCCGCGGCCCGGGCTCCAGTGGCGGTGACGGCCCCTCGTCAGAGACGCTGGGCGTCACCGACCTCACCTGCGGCCGATTCCGAACCGAGGTCTGCGCGGCCTACCAGGAGGCGGCCGTCACCGGTCGGCTCTCTCCCGAGATGGCCGAGATCCTCGACCGGGTCAGCCCGGCCGGCGTCCTGGACCGGATCGACGCGCCGACCATGCTCATCCAGGGCCTGTCCGACACGTTGTTCCCGCTGAGCGAGGCCGACGCCAACGCCCGCGGGATCGCCCAGAACGGCACGCCGGTGAAGATGGTCTGGTACCGCGGAGGGCACGACGGCGGAAGCAATGAGG
>JACCUM010000398.1 GCA_013811805.1 Geodermatophilaceae bacterium
TCTGCGTACGGTCCACCGCATGACGCAGTTCCTGGGACCGGCGGCGATCCGCGAGATCGCTGCCGCCCTGGATCTGAGACCCACCAAGTCCCTCGGCCAGAACTTCCTGCACGACCCGAACACGATCCGAAAGATCGTCCGGGTAGCTGGAGTGGGGGCCGGGGACGTCGTCCTCGAGGTCGGGCCGGGCCTGGGTTCCCTGACCCTGGGACTGCTGCACGCGGGCGCTCGGGTGGTGGCTGTTGAAGTGGATGCTCGCCTCGCCCGAGCGCTGCCGGAGACGAGCGGCGCCCGGGCGCCGGAGGCCAGCGACCGACTGCGGGTACTCACGTCCGATGCCCTGTCCCTGACCTCACTTCCGGAGGCACCGACCGCCCTGGTCGCCAACCTGCCGTACAACGTCTCCGTTCCGGTGCTGCTGACGCTCCTGGAAAGGTTCCCGTCCCTGCAGCGCGGGCTGGTGCTGGTCCAGTCCGAGGTGGCCGAGCGGCTCGCCGCGCAGCCGGGGAGCCCGGCCTACGGTGTGCCGTCGGTCAAGGCCGCCTGGTACGCCGAGGTCCACCGGGCGGGACCGATCAGCCGTCAGGTGTTCTGGCCGGTCCCGCGGGTCGACTCCGGCCTGGTCTCCTTTCGTCGCCGACCCAGCCCGACGTCAGCCCTGCGAGATCAGGTCTTCGCCGTCATCGATGCGGCCTTCGCCACCCGACGCAAGGGTCTGCGGGCAGCGCTGGCCGGGTGGGCCGGCAGCCCCAGTGCCGCTGAAGCGATCCTCCTAGCCGCCGGCATCGATCCGCTGACCCGCGGGGAACAGCTCGGGATCACGGAATTCGCCCGGATAGCTGCGGCCGGGTCGGCGCCGTGACATCCAGGGCGGCGACTTCGATCGCGGTTCGGGCGCCGGCGAAACTCAATCTCTTCCTGGCAGTCGGGCCCCCCGCCGAGGACGGCTACCACGCCCTCACCACCGTGTTCCTGGCGGTCAGCATGTTCGACACGGTGACGGTCTCCCACGTCCGAGCTCGGACCGGGTTGAGGCTGGCGGTGAGCGGACCGGACAGCGCTGCGGTACCAGCCGACGCCAGCAATCTGGCCTGGCGCGCGGCGGTCCTGCTGGCGCAACGATCCGGCATCGATGCCGATGCCGACATCGCCATCGACAAGCAGATTCCGGTGGCGGCGGGACTGGCCGGTGGCAGCGCGGATGCCGCCGCCACGCTGGTCGCTCTGGACGGGCTGTGGGGGACGGCGCTGGACCGGGGGCAGCTGGCCGAATTGGCCGCCGAACTCGGCAGCGACGTCCCATTCTCCCTGCACGGTCACGTGGCGCTCGGGACCGGTCGCGGAGATCGGCTCAGTGCCGTACTCGCCCGAGGACGTACCGACTGGGTGCTCGGGATCGCGCGTACGGGGTTGTCCACTCCGGTCGTGTACGCCGAATTGGACCGATTGCGGGCACAGCGGGACCTGCCGAGTGACGGGGACCCCGCCGGGGTCTTGACTGCACTGCGCCAAGGCGACCCGGAACTGCTCAGCGGGGCCCTGACCAACGACCTGGCGGTTGCCGCGTTGTCTCTGCGCCCGGACCTGCGTCGCGCGCTGCGCGTTGGCGAGGAGGCCGGCGCCCTGGGTCAGCTGATCAGCGGCTCAGGACCCACCGTCGCCTATCTCGCCCGGGATGCCGAACACGCGATCACGGTGGCCGCCCGACTGTCGGCGGAAGGATTGTTCGCCAGCGTGCGGGTCGCCAGCGGCCCGGCACCGGGGGCTCGATTCGCCCGCTCGGCACGCTGACTCCACGTATCGGAGTTAGTCCACAGCCGCGCCGGCTTGTCCACACTGGATCGTCTCCGCGGCGTCTGCTGGCCTGGCCCACCTAGGTTCGGGACCAGTCACAGCAGCCCTGAATCGGCAGCGGCGCTGCATCGTCGCGAGCGTGAGGTGGGAGGTGAGTCGATGCCCGGACCCGAGTTCGATCCGCAGGACACCCGAGCCGAGCCGATGCGCATCCGCGAACAGGCGCAGGGCTTTGCCCGGGTCAGCGGCCAGCTGACCGGTCAGCAGGATTCGCTGTCCTTTGTGCTGCGCTCGCTTGCCTCGTCCTTCTCCGACGTGCTGCATCCACTCATCCGCGATCGGATCGGTGAGCAGTTCTCCACCTTGCATGACGTTGTCGGGGCGATGCTCTTCGCCGAGCAGGTCACCCTTTGCTGGGCCGAGGAGGTGGTCGCGTTCAAACAGCAGCGCGACGAACTCGTGCAACGCTGGGAATCCGCCTGCGCCAACGGTTTCTGGATCACTCGGGCGGGCTACGACAACATCGACCCGGAGATGCGCGAGACGTTGTACGACGACGCCAGGTGGCGGGTCTGGACGGAGCTGACTGCACAGGCTGAAGTGGCCTACGCAGCGTTCAGTCTCGCCGCCGAGGACCGTGGGCGGCAGTTCAGCGACGGACCGACCGTGGCGAACGTGCTGGCGGTGATGGGCTCTGCGCCGGGAGGCGGAGCCGGGATGGCGATCGTCTACCCCGAGGTGCCGGTCACCGGGCCGCGCTACGGGCTGCCCCGGGAGTACTGGGGGATGACCGCAGCACAAGTCGTACGAGCCACCGAAGACGATCCCGAGCTTGCCGCGCTACTGGCTATTCGGCGCCCTGACATCGACTCAGCTGACCCTTTCGAGGCCGCGCTGGCACGTGCCTCCGTCGTGGCGGGAATGCAGCCTGGCGCGGGATCGGACTACGGCGCGGCCAGTTCCGAGCAGGCGGCGGCGGTGGCTCAGGCACTGGTCGGCATCCCGCCGGAGTCCCTTGCGATGCTCGCGGCGCTCTTCCCCGCGGTGGTCGGCAACATGAACGGGATGCCCTTCGAGAACCGGATCGCTGCAAATCGGATCCGCGTTGCCGACGCTCTGCACCAGACCAGAGCGCAGCGCCCCCAGGAAGCGGTGCAGGCTGGCGCCGATGAACCCCCGCCGGTTGGGTCCGAGGGCGGTTACGATCCGAAACGCGAGGAGGCCCGGCTGAGGTTGATTGATCTTGACGGGCAGATCGAGCAGTACGAGCTACTGCTCGACGAGCCCACCATCGACTACGGGAATCACGCGGGCCCGCCGTGGCCGGACTATCGAGGCCGAAAGGTTCTCTATTTCGACCCGAGTGGGGACCGAGCGTGGGCCGAAATCGTCGGCACGGTCACTGCCCAGACCGACGCCGTAGGGGTTCTGGTGCCGGGCGTCGGCACCGACTCGGCGGATATGTGGAACTCGTCCAACACAGTCACCACATTCGTCGAACAGGCAGCGCGCGAGGGGGAACAGCTCGCGATGATCGTCTGGGCCGGAGGCGATTTTCCGGACGGCGTCCTCGACGCCATCACCGACGACGATGCCGCGGAACTGGTTGAACCTTTGGTCGACTTCAGCTATGCCCTCCAGCAGGAGATCGACGATCAGGGGCCCGGCGTCGAGGTCCCGGTCACGGTGATCGGGCACTCCTACGGTGGCCTCGCTGTGGCCACGTCCGCCCGGACCGGGCTGTCTGCTGACAACCTGCTGTTTGTGAACTCGCCGGGAATCGGTGGTGGTGTCGGACCGATGGGTATCGAAGTCCCAGCTGATCTGGCTGAGTATCAGACCTTCGCCATGAAGTCCCCCTGGGATCCGGTGCCTTATGGCGGTTCGGTTCTTCACGGACTTCCGGCGACCGCCCCGGAGTCGGTCGTCGTGTTGGACACCGGTACCTACGCCGACGGCACTCAGATCAACGGCCTGTCAGGGCACAGCGGCGTGTTCGAGGTGGGTTCCACCGCGTGGGAGAACATGCTGGCTGTGCTGACGGGGGGGCCAGTCCTGGTGGACTGAGCGCAGACCCCGAACCGCGCGGCTGGACCGCGGCTCAGTCGCGGTCGGCCGCGGACAACCGGGGCTTGCTCTCCAGATGTGAGAGACCGTTCCACGCGAGATTGACCAGGTGCGCTGCCACTTCCTGCTTCTCGGGCTTGCGCACCTCGAGCCACCATTGCCCGGTCAGGGCGACCATGCCGACCAACGCCTGGCTGTAGAGACCGGCCAGTTTGGTTTCGACCCCACGCGAGGTGAACTGGCCTTCCAGGATGTACTCCACCTGAGTGGCGATCTCGGAGATCAGCGAGGAGAAGGTGCCGGTCGTGCTGGCTACCGGCGAATCCCGGATCAGGATCCGGAAGCCGTCGGTCTCGTCCTCGATGTAGTCCAGCAGTACGAAGGCAGCCTGCTCGAGCAACTCCCGAGGGTTCTCGCCCTGCAGCGCAGAGGTGAAGCTTCCGAGCAGCCGCTGCATCTCCCGATCGACCACGACGGCGTAGAGCCCCTCCTTGCCGCCGAAGTGCTCGTACACGACGGGCTTGCTGACCTTGGCTCGGGCGGCGATCTCTTCGATGGAGGTGGCCTCGAAACCACGCTCGGCGAACAGCGCCCGCCCCACGTCGAGCAGTTGCTGGCGTCGCTGCGCTCCGGTCATCCGCACCCGCCCCGCAGCGCTACTCACGGGCTTGACGGTGCTACCCGCTTGATCGCCAGCCTTACTGGGTCCGGCCAACGCACGTCGCGAACCCAGCCGAACCGCTCGAACAGCCAGATCAGCCGGGCGGAGGAATCGATCTGACCCGGCAGCACGCCGTGCCGGGCACAAGTCGGGTCCGCATGGTGCAGGTTGTGCCAGGACTCGCCCATGGACAGGATCGCCAGCGGCCAGACGTTTGCCGACTTGTCGCGAGCGAAGAAGGGACGAGACCCCACCGTGTGACAGATCGAGTTGATCGACCAGGTCACGTGGTGCAGCACGGCGACCCGCACGAGTCCGCCCCAGAAGAAGCCGGACAGCGCACCCGCCCACGACATCGTGATGAGCCCGCCCAGCACAGCCGGCAGGGCCAGGCCCAAAAAGGCCCACAGAATGAACCACGCTCCGGTTCGACGCACCACCGAGTCCGTGAGCAGATCCGGCGCATAACGGGCGGGATTGGTCTGGTTGCGGTCGAAGAGCCACCCGATGTGGGCATGGAAGAGCCCCTTGGTCAGCGCGCGCAGACTGGACCCGTACCGCCAGGGGGAATGCGGGTCGCCTTCCCGGTCGCTGAACGCGTGATGGCGCCGATGGTCGGCCACCCATTGGGTGACCGGCCCCTGGATGGCCATCGACCCGGCGACCACCAGGGCCGCACGCAGCGGGGCGACCGCCTTGAACGAACCGTGGGTGAAGTGCCGGTGGAAACCCACCGTGATGCCGTGTCCGGTGAGGGCGAACATCGCCACCAGCAGCCCGACATCCAGCCAGTCCAGCCCCCAACCCCACATGAGCGGTAGGGCGGCCAGCAGGGCGAGGAACGGGACGATAACGAAGACGTAGAGGACCGCCTGTTCCCAGAAGCCCTTGCTCTTGCTGTAGATCGGTGTGCCGCGAGCACCGACCGCAGCGGCAGCGGGTGGGGCCGGGGGAGCAGGGATGGTCATGTCCCTACGCTACCGTAAGTTACGCAACCGTAGGTGCACCCGACGGCGGCAATCGGGCCGGCCGGTTCGGTCGGCCGGGCTGGCCCGACACCTCGGACGGCAAGCCAACTAGGCTCGACCCCGCCGGAGTTGATGGGGGATGGGGTAATCGGCAGCCCGCCGGCCTTTGGAGCCGTGCAGTCTCGGTTCGAGTCCGAGTCCCCCAGCCATATCGCCGGCCTAGCTGGTGTGCAACGACATCGATTCGGAGGGGATCGCGAGTGAGTTCGTCGGGTCTGTCCGCAGTCGTGGTCCTGGCCGCTGGAATCGGTAGCCGGATGGCATCGGCGACCCCCAAGGTTCTGCACGAGATCGGCGGACGGAGCCTGTTAGGCCACGTCCTCGCCGCGGCCGCACCGTTGCGGGCCGCTCAACACCTCGTCGTCGTCGGAGCCGGCCGCGACGTCGTCGCCGCGCATGTTGCCGGCATCGCCCCGGACGCTGAAACGGTGGTCCAGGCCGATCAGCTGGGATCCGGCCACGCGACCGCGCTGGCCCTGGAGCAGGTACGCAAGCCCGGGCCGGTGCTGATCCTCAACGGGGATGTACCGCTGCTCACGCCGGGTACGTTGTCCGATCTGGTGGCCACCCATGCGAGCGCGCAGGCGGCCCTGACGGTCCTGACCGCGCGAGTGGACGACGCGCACGGGTTGGGCCGGATCCTGCGGGACAGCTCCGGTGCCCCGGTCGGAATCGTCGAACACCGCGATGCCGCTCCGGATCAGTTGGCTATCGACGAGGTCAACGCGGGTGCCTACGTCGCCGACGGTGCTGCCCTGGCCTCGGCGCTGGAGCGGTTGCGGACGGGCAACGCCCAAGGCGAGCAGTACCTCACCGACGCGGTTGCGCTGTTCGTCTCGGACGGGAGAACCGTCGCCGCGCACATAGCAGCCGATCCGAGCGATGTCCTCGGCTGCAACGACCGCATCGAACTGGCCGCCCGCGGTCGCATCCTGAATGACCGGGTCCTGCGGCGACACATGGCCGCCGGTGTCACGATCGTCGATCCGGCGAGCACCTGGATCGACGTCACGGTCGAGATCAGCCGCGATGTCAGGCTGCTGCCCGGCAGCCAACTGCATGGGTCCACCTCGATCGCCGAAGGCGCCATCCTCGGCCCGGACACCACGTTGACCGACTGCGTCGTCGGAGAAGGCGCGACGGTTGTCCGTACGCACGGCACCCAAGCCGTGATCGGACCAGGAGCCAGCGTCGGCCCGTATACCTACCTCCGGCCCGGCACTCGGCTGGGCCCGGCCGCCAAGGCCGGTGCCTTCGTCGAGATCAAGAACGCCGATGTCGGGAAGGGCAGCAAGATTCCGCACCTTTCCTATGTCGGTGATGCCACGATCGGTGAGCACAGCAACATCGGCGCAGCCACGGTGTTCGTCAACTACGACGGGATCGCCAAGCACCGCACAACGATCGGCAGTCATGCGCGTACGGGCGCAGACAACATGTTCGTCGCGCCGGTGTCGGTCGGCGACGGTGCTTACACCGCGGCCGGATCAGTGATCACCGAAGATGTGCCCCCGGGAGCCATGGGAGTGTCCAGGGCACGGCAACGCAACATCGCCGGTTGGGTACGCCTGCAACGGCCGGGAACGCCGGCCGCCGAAGCGGCTCGAGCGGCCGCCCCGGAGGAATCGGAGCCAGGATCAGAAATGCCGGAGCAGGGCGGACAGGAGTAAGCATGAGCGCGATCCGACAGCAGACCCACAAGAGCTTGATGCTGTTGTCCGGCAGGGCATTTCCCGAACTGGCCATCGATATCGCCGAGCGTCTGGGTGCGACGCCAACGCCCGTCACGAGTTACGAGTTCGCCAACGGTGAGCTCTATGTGCGCTTCGACGAGTCCGTACGCGGCAGCGACGCGTTCATCATCCAGAGCCACACCGCCCCGATCAACACCTGGTTGATGGAGCAGCTGATCATGGTCGACGCAGCGAAGCGGGCCTCGGCCAAGCGGATCACCGTCGTTGCGCCATTCTTTCCGTACGCCAGGCAGGACAAGAAACACCGCGGACGCGAACCGATCTCAGCCAGGTTGGTAGCCGACATGTTCCATGCGGCCGGCGCCGATCGGTTGATGGTCGTCGACCTGCACACTGCCCAGATCCAGGGATTCTTCGACGGGCCGGTTGACCACCTGTTCGCCCTGTCCCTGCTCGTCGAGCACGTCCGAAACCGCTGGCAGGGCAAGGACATCACTGTGGTATCGCCGGACTCGGGCCGAGTGCGGGTCGCCGAACGCTGGACCGAACGGCTCGGCGGCGTACCGCTGGCCTTCATCCACAAGACCCGCGACATCAGTCGACCCAACGACGTGATCGCGAACCGGGTCGTCGGCGAGGTCGCGGGCCGGCATTGCGTCGTCGTCGACGACATGATCGACACCGGAGGCACGATCACCAAGGCCGCGGATGCGCTGTTCGAGGCTGGCGCTGCCGAGGTGGCGGTCGCGGTCACCCACGGGGTGCTGTCCGGTCCCGCGGTCGATCGACTGAAGAACAGCCGGATCAGCGAGGTCGTGGTGACCAACACCCTCCCGATCCCGCAGGATCGCCGATTCGACAAACTGACCGTCCTGTCCATCGCGCCGCTGCTCGCCCTAGCGATCAGGGAAGTCTTCGAGGACGGCTCGGTCACCAGCCTGTTCGACGGCGACAGCTAGCCGGAAGGCATTCCATGACTCAGATCCGTCAGCCCGCCGATTCCCTCGACGATCTAGCGCCGGAGGACGACCACGCGGTGGCCGCCGCACTGGCCACCGCCGCCGGCGGCCGGCTGCTCGAGATCCGTGCCGAGGTCGGCTTCGGTGATGCCGCGGCCCTCCGCTGCGCCGGTGACGCGGGAGCACAGATTCTGCTTGCCAGCCAGCTCGCCCGGCTGCGTCCCGACGATGCGGTGCTCTCCGAAGAGGCCCGGGACGATCCCACCCGACTCGCCCGATCACGGGTCTGGATCATCGATCCTTTGGACGGAACCCGGGAGTTCTCCGAGGACGGGCGCAGCGACTGGGCGGTCCACGTCGCCCTGTGGGTCGACGGTGAACTCGCAGTCGGTGCGGTCGCGCTTCCCGGCCGCGGCATCACCCTTGCCACGCCGGCTGTCGAGGCCCCGCCGCCGGCGCCCGACCAGCCACGGGTGGTCGTCAGCCGGACCCGGCCTCCGGCCGAGGCATCCGCGGTGGCAGCCGCGTTGGCCGCCGTACTCGTGCCTCTGGGTTCGGCAGGGGCGAAAGTGTCCGCCGTCGTGCTCGGCGATGCGGACGTGTATGTACACAGTGGAGGGCAGTACGAATGGGATTCGGCGGCTCCGGTGGCGGTGGCGCGGGCGGCCGGCCTGCACACGAGTCGGATAGACGGTTCCCGGTTGATCTACAACCAGGCCGATCCCTATCTCCCTGACCTGCTCATCTGCCGGCCCGAACTGGCCGAGGACGTGCTCGCCATCCTCAACTGAGGTGGCACCAGCCGGTGCCGAGGTCGGAGGAGAGAACCGGGTATCATTGCGGGCAGACCGGCGAGGGAGTGCGGCCGTAGCGCCCGACTCCGTGATCGACGGCGGTGTTGTGCGTCAGCTCCGCTGAAGTCAGCTCGGCGGAGAGGCATCGACCCACATGCACCGCCGCAACTCCGTTCGGTCCACTCACGTGGCCGACCGATACCCGTTCGACCCGCCCGGAGGCAAGCCATGGCCGAAGTCCGTATCACCGCGCAGCCGCGTACCGAGTTCGGTAAGGGCTATGCCCGGCGTACCCGTCGAGCCGGGCTCGTACCTGCAGTCCTGTACGGCCACGGCGAGGATGTCCGGCACTTGTCGTTGTCGGCGCGTGAGTTCGCCAAGGCGCTCAAGGGCGGATCCAACACGCTGCTCACTGTCGCGCTGGACGGGGAGACGCATCTGGCTTTGCCCAAGGCCGTCACTCGGCATCCGATCCGCCCTGAGTTCACGCACGTGGATCTACTGCTCGTACGCCGTGGCGAGAAGGTGACCGTCGCCGTCGCCGTACATCTGATCGGTGAGCCCGCTCCGGACACCCTGGTCAACCAGGAGTTGACCGCGTTGACCATCGAGGCCGAAGCGACCCACATCCCGCCGTCCTTCGATGTCTCCATCGCGGGCAAGCACGTGGGTCAGTCGATTCTGGCCGGCGACATCGAACTGCCCAGCGGAACGACCCTGGTGACCGAGGCCGACAACCTGGTGGTCGGCTTCCTGGCCGCACCCACCGCCGAAGAGCTCGAAGCCGAGCTCGAAGAGGCCGAGGCCGAGGTCGGCATCGAGCGCGACGCGTCCGACGAAGAGATCCAGGCTGCCGCCGAGGCGGAGGCCGAGGCCGAGGCCTCGACCGATCAGGATGACGATTCCGCGGCTCCTTCCGGGGACTCGGCGAGCTAGCCTGCGGCGCCAGCGTCCCGGACCGCCGTCGAGGCGTTGTGGGCCGCTGCTCCCTTGGCGCACCTATGTATGAGCCCACGACAGGCAGTGCCGGGCCGGCCCAGCGGGGTCGAGGCCGCCATCGTCGTGGGTCTGGGCAATCCGGGCCCGGACTACGCCGGCCATCGGCACAACGTCGGTGCCATGGTGGTGGCCGCGATCGCCGCGGCGCAGGGCGTCACACTCAAGCGCGGACGCGGCAGGCTGGCCCGGGTCGCGTGCACGAGTACGCGGTTGGCCGGAAGCCGAGTCCTTCTGGCCACGCTGACCACGTACATGAACGAATCCGGCCAGGTAGTACGGCCGTTGCTCGACTACTACAAATCCGAGCCCGGATCGTTGATCGTCCTGCACGACGAACTCGACCTGCCCTTCGGTGCCGTCCGGATCAAACAAGGCGGCGGGGACAACGGGCACAACGGGCTGCGTTCGATCACCCAGTCGCTGCACAGCCCCGACTACATCCGCATCCGGATCGGGATCGGACGACCGGTCGGGCGGCAATCGCCGGCCGACTTCGTCCTTCGCGACTTCAGCGCCGCAGAGCGGACTGAACTGCCCGCGATCCTCGACCAAGCGGCTGGTGCGGTGTCCCTGATCATCGCCGGTGGGGTCGGCCATGCCCAGAACGAGCTGCACCGCCCCTGATCCAATGCCTGCACGCATAACGTCCGGATTCGGGGCGCGATTCTGCGACGTTATGCGCATAACGTCCAACAGAGGCCGCGTCCGGGGCGCCGACTAAACTGGCTCCGCGCCCGCGCTCGGCTGTGTTCTGGCGCGCCATCATCCCCATGAGAGGAACAAGTGCCGCTGTCCGGGCTGCTCGAGGCCGTACTCGCCGAAGGCGGCGGGCGAGACCTGGCCGAGGCCGCCCGCCGTACCGGGGTGGACGTTCAGACCATCACCGCCATGAACCCGCTCGCGGTCGCAGCGATCGCCGGCGAACGCGAACGCGGCGGCGCCGGGCGTCCTGTG
>JACCUM010000400.1 GCA_013811805.1 Geodermatophilaceae bacterium
CGCCGACGTCACTGAGGTTCGGATTCTCCGGATTCCCCGGAGCGTAAGAACAGGCCGGGGTCTCCGGCTCGGTGCTGGCCTCGGGCTCCGCGATGGGGTCGGCTGCGTCGTCGTCGTCGAAAGCGCCCGACAGGAACAGCACGCCGAGGACCAGGACGACGACAGTGAACGCGGCCACCCCGACGAGGGTGTTCCGGCGGCGTTTGCGCGCCTCCTCGGCACGGCGCTCCAGCTGCCTCTGCAACTGTCGCCGGGCAGCCTCGCGCCGCTGCTTGTTCGTAGCCAATCCGGTACTCCTGTCACGGTCATCGATTGCCAGAGTTCTTCGTTGTCAGAGTCATCGGGTCCGGAGCTGCCTACCTCGAGGGAGGCGCCTGCCACCGCTTTCTCCGGCTGTGCGGCCGGCCACGGAGGACCGACGGCGAAGTCTAGTCAAAGGGCGCGTGAAGGAGCTGTGAGCCACCCGTCACATGAGCCCTGGGTAGCCTGCATATCGTGCTCGTCCTCAGTTTTCCCGCCGGAGTGTTCGGGACCAATTGCTATGTCCTGGCGACGACCCAGGGCGCGGAGTGCGTCGTCATCGACCCGGGCTTGGACGCGGTCTCTCCACTTCACGAGCTGCTCGCCGAGCACCAGCTCAAGCCGGTCGCCGTCGTGTTGACGCACGGCCACCTCGACCACACCTTCTCCGTGGTTCCGGTCTGTTCCGGTTACGACATCGCGGCCTATATCCACCCCGACGACGGGCCGATGCTGGCCGATCCGGTGACGTGGCACGGACCGGCACTGGGCGCGATCGTGGCCGGAATGCCGATTCCGGAACCCGATGATGTCCGTCTTCTCACCGATGGTGTGGAGCTGGATCTGGCCGGCGTTCGACTGATGCCTCGGCACTCGCCCGGGCACACGCTGGGCTCCACTGTCTTCGAGCTCGCACTCGGGGACGGACCAGGGTTACTCAGCGGGGACCTACTCTTCGCCGGCTCGATCGGTCGGGTCGACCTGCCGGGAGGGTCGATGAGCCAGATGAATCAGTCCCTCGCTCGAGTCGTGCTTCCCCTCGACGATGCGACCGTGGTCCTGCCCGGACACGGACCGGCCACGACCATCGGCCGTGAGCGGCGCGGCAACCCCTACCTGCAGAACCTGGTCGACAAGCCTGCAGTTCCCCGCCGGAGTCTGTAGGTGGCCACGCACGGGCCGGCTCCGCTGTCCGGCTTTCCCGAGTTGCTGCCCGGTGATCGGATGGTCGAGGCCCAGATCATCGACGGCCTCCGACGCACCTTCGAGTTACACGGGTTCGCCCCCATCGAGACCCGGGCCATGGAGCCGGTCGAGCGGCTGACTGGTGGCGGGGATGTCGACAAGGAGATCTACGCCGTACGGCGCCTGGCTGAGGTCGAGAGCTTGGAAAGCGATGCCGGTCTGGGACTGCACTTCGACCTGACAGTTCCGTTCGCGCGCTATGTGCTGGAGAACGCCGGAAAGCTCGAATTCCCGTTTCGGCGATACCAGATTCAGAAGTGCTGGCGGGGCGAGCGGCCCCAGGCCGGCCGCTATCGCGAATTCACCCAGGCCGACATCGACATCGTCGCCAGAGGCGACCTGCCCTTTCACCATGACGTCGAGGTCGCCTCTGTCATGGCCCAAGCGCTTGCCGCATTGCCGGTCCCGGCCCTTCGACTGCAGATCAACAACCGGAAGCTGCTGCAGGGCTTCCTGCAGGGAATCGGCGCACCGGACATCGCTGCGGCGATGCGTGTCATCGACAAGATGGACAAGGTCTCTGCCAACGTCGTCGGCGAACTGCTCCGTACCGACGCCGGCCTGTCGGACAAGCAGGCCAGGTCATGCCTGGAGGTGGCCGGCATCCGAACGACTGACACCTCTTTCGTGGCCCAGGTCCGTGGCCTCGGGGTGCACGACGACCTTCTCGACGAGGGGCTGGCCGAACTCGCGGTAGTCATGGAGGGCTGTGCCGGGGTCGCTCCGGGGCGGGTCGGCGTCGAAGCCGATCTCCGGATCGCCCGCGGCCTGGACTACTACACCGGAACGGTGTTCGAGACCCGATTGAGCGGGTACGAGTCTCTCGGCTCGATCTGCTCGGGAGGTCGGTACGACTCACTGGCCAGCGACGGACGGACGACCTATCCCGGCGTGGGTATCTCGTTGGGAGTATCTCGGCTGCTCGTCCCGCTCTTCGCCGACGGAATCCTCGCCGCCTCCCGCAGTGTTCCCTCTGCCGTACTGGTGGCCATGGCCGATGAGCAATCTCGCCACACGAGTGCAGTTGTGGCCCAGGCTCTTCGAGCGCGCGGAATCTCGACTGAGATCGCTGCGTCGGCGGACAAGTATGGCAAGCAGATCCGATCCGCCCAACGGCGCGGCATCCCGTACGTCTGGTTCCCGGCCACCGCGCCCGAGGCGGCACATGAGGTCAAGGACATCCGCAGCGGCGACCAGGTTGCGGCCGACCCGAATACCTGGTTGCCCCCCGAGGTAGACCTGACCCCGCAGATCATCAGCACCCCGCAGCCCGCCGAGTAGAGGAAGTCAGTGATTCGCACCCACGCAGGTGGAGACCTGCGCAGCTCCCATGCCGGACAGACCGTGACCCTGACCGGATGGATCGGTAGGCGACGCGATCACGGGGGAGTGGCCTTTCTGGATCTGCGCGACGCCTCCGGAGTCGTGCAGGTCGTCGTACGGGACGAAGCCGTTGCCCACGAGCTGCGCAACGAGTACTGCCTGCGCGTCGTCGGTGACGTGACAACTCGTCCGGAGGGCAACGAGAATTCCGCACTGCCCACCGGCGAGATTGAGGTCATCGCGACTGAGGTGGAGGTCCTGTCGGAGTCGGCGTCGCTACCCTTCCAGATCGACGACCACGTCGAGGTCGGCGAGGAGGCGCGGCTGCGGCACCGCTATCTCGACCTGCGTCGAAGTGGTCCGGCCGCGGCCCTGCGGTTGCGAAGCGAGGTCAATCGTTCGGCTCGTACTGTCTTGCACGGCCATGGCTTCGTCGAGATCGAGACACCGACGCTGACTCGATCCACTCCGGAAGGGGCTCGGGACTTCGTCGTACCAGCTCGGCTTGCCCCTGGCTCCTGGTACGCCCTGCCGCAGTCCCCGCAGCTGTTCAAACAGCTGTTGATGGTCGCCGGGATGGAGCGGTACTACCAGATCGCCCGCTGTTACCGGGACGAGGACTTCCGGGCCGACCGGCAGCCGGAGTTCACCCAGCTCGACATCGAGATGAGCTTCGTCGACCAGGACGACGTGATCGCGCTGACCGAGGAGGTCCTGACTGCGCTCTGGTCGCTGATCGACTACCGCATACCCACGCCGATCCATCGGATCAGCTACGCCGAGGCGATGTCGCGGTACGGCACCGACAAACCCGACCTGCGCTTCGGGATCGAACTGACCGACTGCACCGCGTATTTCACCGGTTCGGCCTTCAGGGTCTTCCAGGCGCCCTACATCGGGGCGGTGGTGATGCCCGGGGGCGCGGAGCAACCCCGGCGCTCTCTGGACGCGTGGCAGGACTTTGCCCGCCAGCGCGGCCACAAGGGATTGGCCTACGTGTTGATCGGTGCCGACGGCGAACTGGCCGGGCCGGTGGCCAAGAACCTCTCGGATGACGAGCGTGCCGGTCTCGCCGGTCACGTCGGTGCCGAGCCCGGCGACTGCGTCTTCTTCGCAGCCGGGGAGTCGATGGCCGCTCGCGGTCTGCTCGGTGCCGTGCGGTTGGAAGTCGGCCGCCGCAGTGGGCTGATCGATGCCTCCCAGTGGTCGTTCGTCTGGGTGGTGGACGCGCCGCTCTTCGAGCCTTCCGCCCGTGCTCGCGCATCCGGCGACGTGGCCGTCGGTGGTGGCGCCTGGACCGCGGTGCATCATGCCTTCACCTCGCCCAGACCGGAGTTCCTGGACACCTTCGACACCGATCCCGAGCATGCGTTGGCCTATGCCTACGACGTCGTCTGCAACGGCAACGAGATCGGCGGTGGCTCGATCCGGATCCACCGCAGGGACATCCAGGAGCGGGTTTTCGCGATCATGGGCCTATCGGCGAAGGAGGCGCAGGAAAAGTTCGGCTTCCTGCTCGACGCCTTCGCTTTCGGCGCGCCGCCGCACGGCGGGATCGCCATCGGCTGGGACCGGGTGTGCGCGCTGCTGGCCGGACAGGACTCGATCCGCGAGGTGATCGCCTTCCCCAAGTCCGGGGGTGGATACGACCCGCTCACCGGGGCACCCGCCCCCATCAGCGCCCAACAGCGCAAGGAAGCCGGCGTCGACGCGACACCACCTGCGACGTCCTAAGGTCGGCGGCATGTCGGTTGTGGCTCGCACGCTGCTGGGGCCTGGTCCGACCAATCCGTACCCCGAGGCGACCGCGGCACTGGCTCAGCCCTTGCTGGGGCACCTCGACCCAGCGTTTCTGGCGCTCCTGGACGAGACCTGCGACCGGCTCAGGGCGGTCTATCGAACCGACAACCGCCGTACGTTGCCGCTGTCGGCGACCGGGAGCGCGGGGATGGAGGCGGCTTTCGTCAACACCGTGGGACCCGGCGACGTCGTGGTCGTCGGCGTCAACGGCCTGTTCGGCGTCCGGATGTGCGATGTTGCGGCCCGATGCGGCGCCGAGGTTGTCCGCGTCGATGCCATCTGGGGTCATCCGCTCGACGTGGACGCTGTGTTGTCGGCGCACCCGGCACCGAAGCTGATCGCCGCCGTCCACGCCGAAACGTCGACCGGCATCCGCAACGACGTGGCCGCGCTGGCCGCCGGCAAAGGCGATGCCCTGTTCCTCGCCGACTGCGTGACGTCGCTGGCCGGCATCGAGTTGGCCGTCGACGACTGGGGGATCGATCTGGCCTATTCCGGTACCCAGAAATGCATTGGTGTCGCGCCGGGTCTGTCGCCATTCACCATCAATGACCGGGCCTGGGAACGGCGGATCGAGCGCCCGCAGTCCTGGTACCTCGACCTGGGCATGCTCGGCGGGTACGTCGGTGAGGCTGCCAGCAGCGGAGGCGGTCGCACCTACCATCACACCGCTCCTACCGCGATGGTCGCCTCGCTGCACGCCGGGCTGGGCCGGGTCCTCGAGGAGGGCCTGGATTCGGTCATCGAACGGCACGCGGCGACGGGCGCTGCGCTGCAAGACGGTCTGCAGGCCATGGGGCTGGAACTGTTTGCCGCACAAGGGCATCGGCTGCCCGAGCTCACGACGGTGAGGGTGCCTGCTGGGGTCGACTCTTTGGCCGTACGCGGTGAGCTCTTGGCGCGGTACAACATCGAGATCGGCGCCGGTGCAGGGGAGTCCGCGGCGACGGTGTGGCGGATCGGCTTGATGGGTTACAACGCGCGCCCGGACATCGTCACCCTGATCCTGGGTGCGCTCGGCGAAATCCTGCGTCGCAGCTGACCAGCTCTGCCACGCCCGGCTCAGGCCCGCTGCGCTGCCTCCAGCACCTCAGCCGCGAAGTGCAGCATCGCGAGGCGGGTCTGCTCGGTCACCTCGCTCTGGTCGATGCGCGCTCCGGCGCGCAGGTGGGGATCCTCGGGAAGGCTGATCAGGCCGCGGCACAGCCCGTCGAACCGCTTTGCGGCAGCGGCCAGATCCACCGGTACATCACGGCGGCGAACCGCGGCGACGGCTACGAAACTGTTGGCCACGAGAGGGCCGAAGCCACGCTCGGCGATCCACCGCAGCCCGGCGTAGGTGGCAGTGATCCCGTCGACGCTAGGCGAGGTGGTGAACACCAGAGTGTGCGCACCGCTGAGCAATTGCCTCATCAGAGAACCACTCAGGCCGGCGCCGCAGTCGGTGACCGTGATCGCGAAGTGCCGGTGCACGACATCCATCGTTGCGACGAACGTCGCTTCGTCGAAGCGCGCGCTCTCTCCAGGGTCAAGGCCGCTGGGTAGCACCCAGGCGCCACTTGCCGATCGGGCGAGGTAGGGCGTGAGGACGGTGAGATCGCCCGGGTCGCCGCGCCCCGCCAGGTCGCGTGCACTGTGGGTCGGTGCTACGCCGCTGCGCAGGAGCAGCGAGCCGAATGTCGGGTCGGCGTCCAGCAGGAGCACCGGCTCGTCTCGGCTCTTGGCGTAGATGCCGGCCAACAGCACCGACAAGGTGGTTTTCCCGACGCCGCCCTTGAGCCCGACCACGGCGACGCGCCGCGGGCTTTGGATCGGGATGCTCAATCGGCTGCGTTCCTGCTCTTCCAGCAGAGCCCGCGCTGCGGCCCGTCCCTTGAACAGGCTGAATCTCCGCGACGGCTTGCGGGTTTCGGGTGCTTCATCGTCCAGGACTCGCCCAGCCGGCCCGGATCGCTCGGGGCCCTCACGAGGCGCCTGCGGTCCCGGCAGCGGCGAGGATGCAGGCAGCGGTCGGTGCGCCGGTACGGGCGGCTCAGCGGTTGGCTCCGTGCTCTGCGGAGCCGGCGTGATCGTCGGAAGCTGGATCATCTGCGTGTCCCCGGCCCGTCCGGCCGAGGAGTGCCGGCCCCCTTTGCGTTTCGGGGTCAGCCCGTACTCCGGAGGTGGGGCCGGTGGCGGCGTGCTACTCAGGGCTGGTCCTCCCGACAATACGGTCGTGTAGACGTTGACATCCTCGGCCTTTGGGCTGCCATCGCCTCCCGTCGGCCATTGTGTCTCTGACCTTGATTGCTCCTGCGGCAGGGTTACCCAGCGGCCAGTCTTTCTCAGAGTCGCTAGCTGCTCAGCGGTCCGATTCGGGACCGAGCTCAGCAATTCTGGCCAGCGTCCTGCGCAGCTCGTCGACCCGCCTGGCTCCCACTCCCCGCGCCCAGGTGGCTTCGATCTCGTGAATGGCCTGAAAGGCGGCTGTGCGTGATTGTTCGCCTTGCGCTGTGAGCCTGATAATCCGCACTCTGCCATCGCGTGCGTCGGGCAGTCGCTCTAGATTGCCACGAGCTTCCAGGTAAGTGACGAGTTCGCCGACTGACTGTTTGGTCACGTGGGCCCGCTCAGCAAGCTCCGTCAGCCGCAGGCCTTCCGGTCGCATGTGTCGGAAGAAGGCGAAATGTGAAGGTCGGACGTCGGCATGGCCGGCATCTCTCAGATATCCCTGCAAGTCGGCCTCCATGCAGCGAATGACTTCGCCGAGGAGCTGACCTATGTGCTGTTCTGCCATTTAGTAAGGACGGCGTCGATGCTGCGTTCGACGCCATCGGGGGGCCCATTTCCTCCGCTCGTACCGATGCGCTACGTCCCGGCGGACACCTTGTGGCCTACGGGGCGGCCCGGGCCGTGAAAACGGACAGCGCAACAGGTTGACCGCCGTCGCCAGCTTTCTCGCTGTGAAGCTGCTTGGGGTCGCACCCACCGATAAGTCGTCCACGTTGTACACCGCGACCAGCTTGGTCAAGCGCCAACCCGACGCATATCGAGAGGACCTCACCACGGTGCTTGATCTCCTGGCGGCGGAGCAGGTTCACCCCGTCATCGGCGAGCGGTTTCCACTTGCTCAGGTGGCCAGAGCGCACGAACTGCTCGCCCGTTCTTCGACCGGAAAGATCGTCTTGACCAGCGGCCACGAGCAATGAGGCAACACCGCATTCCCCGACCTGCACATCACCACCGACGAGCTGATCGCCGACGCGGACTTGGTCTCGGGCTGACGGCGCGCGGTACCCATCAGGGTGTCTTCCAAGGGATACCGCACACCGGCAACCTCGTCACGTCGGCCTGCGGCACCAGCTCGGATGAGGGACCGCCGTGCAAGCCAATGAGACCGGCACGGCCGTCGAGCCGCGGGTAGCGTCTGGAGCCGTGAGCGAGCCGTGAGTGAGCCGGCCAGCCTCTTCGACGACGCTGCGGCGCAGAACGCGGCCGCTGCCGCCCCGTTGGCGGTCCGGATGCGCCCTCGGTCACTCGACGAGGTCGTCGGGCAGGACGCAGTCCTCGGCCCGGGGCGCCCGTTACGCCGTCTGGTGGATGCCGACGAGGGAATGTCGGTGATCCTCTACGGGCCGCCCGGGACGGGTAAGACCACGTTGGCCCATGTGGTCTCACTCGCCACCAAGCGGACCTTCGTACAACTGTCCGCCCTCAACTCCGGAGTCAAGGACGTTCGCGCGGTCATCGACACGGCGACGAAGGACCTGGGATTGACCGGACGGCGGACGGTGCTGTTCATCGACGAGGTACACCGCTTCTCCAAGACCCAACAGGATTCACTGCTCTCGGCAGTGGAGAACCGGGTCGTCAGCCTGATCGCGGCCACGACGGAGAACCCATACTTCTCGGTGGTCAGCCCCCTGCTGTCCCGCTCGATCGTGCTCACCCTGGAACCGCTCGGCGGCGACGACGTGCGGACGTTGCTCCACCGCGCCCTGAGCGATCCACGCGGGTACGCCGGAGAGCTGACCATGACTGCCGACGCCGAGGACCACGCGGTTCGAATCGGGGGAGGGGACGCGCGCCGCGCGCTGACCACGCTCGAGGCAGCGGCCAACGCGACGCGGGACGAGGGGCTGACCGAGATCACGCTGTCGGTCGTCGAGCGCGCCGTCACCCAGGCTGCGGTTCGCTACGACCGTGACGGTGACCAGCACTATGACGTTGCCAGCGCTCTGATCAAGTCCATCCGCGGCAGTGACGTGGATGCCGCGCTGCACTATCTGGCCCGCATGGTGGAGGCCGGGGAGGACCCCCGGTTCATCGCCCGGCGCCTGGTCATCAGTGCGAGCGAGGACGTCGGCATGGCCGATCCCTCCGCGCTGCCCCTGGCCGTCGCGGCCTACACGGCGGTGTCCTTCATCGGTATGCCCGAAGGCCGAATCCCGCTGGCCCAGGCGGTCGTGCATCTCGCGACGGCACCGAAGTCCAATGCCGCCTACCTCGCCATCGGCGCCGCGATCGAGGACATCCACCGGGGACTGGCGGGTCCAGTGCCTTTCCATCTTCGCGACTCGAGCTATTCCGGTGCTGCCAAGCTCGGCCACGGCAAGGGCTATATCTACTCCCACGATGCGGGCTCCATGGCTGATCCGTACGGCGTCGTGGCACAGCAGTACGCGCCGGATACGGTCGATCGCCGGGACTACTACCAGCCGACCGAGCACGGCGCCGAGGCCGGCATGGTTGAGCGCTTGA
>JACCUM010000402.1 GCA_013811805.1 Geodermatophilaceae bacterium
GGATCGACGAGGCGCTCCGCATGATCACCGCCTATGACGTTCGCGCGGCCTGCGACGTTCTGGCCGACACCGCCGAGCGCACCGGACGGGATGGCCGAGTCTCCTTCGAGGTCGATCCCCGGCTGGCTTTTGACACCGAGGCCACCTTCGCGGAGGCGACGTCACTGTGGTGGCTGGTGGACCGGCCGAATCTTTTCATCAAGATCCCGGCGACCGAGGCGGGACTGCCGGCCATCACCGACGCGATCGCCGCGGAGATCAGTGTCAACGTCACCCTGATTTTCAGCATCGAGCGCTACAAGCTGGTCATGGACGCCTACCTCAGTGGCCTGGAACGACGGACCCAGGCCGAGAACTTCAAGGGCTTCGAGGGTTTGGAATCGGTGGCGTCGTTCTTCGTCTCACGGGTGGACACCGAGATCGACAAGCGGCTGCACGCGGCCGGTGCCGACGACGACCTGCAGGGCAAGGCAGCGGTCGCCAACGCCGTTCTCGCCTACCAGGCCTATGAGGAAGTCATTGCCAGCGACCGCTGGAAAACGTTGGCCGCCAAGGGTGCCAATGTGCAGCGCCCGCTGTGGGCATCCACCGGGACCAAGAACAAGGCCTACCCAGACACGCTGTACGTCAGTGAGCTGATCGCCCCGGACACGGTGAACACGATGCCGGAGGCGACCCTGCAGGCCTACGCTGATCACGGCGAGCCCGGCCGGGCGGTGAAGGATCAGTACGAGTCGGCCGCGGCTCTCATGGAGCGGATCCGGGCGGCCGGTGTGGACATGGACGACGCGTTCCGGACCCTGGAAAAGGAGGGCGTGGACAAGTTCACCGGCTCATGGGATGAACTCATGACCTCGGTCAGTGACGAGCTCAAGAGGGTCGGCTAGCTACGTGGCCGCAGACACCCGAGGATCCGCATCGGGAGCCAAGGCCAAACTGCCGCAACAACGCCCGGGGAACCCGCTCCGGGACAACGCCGACCGGCGGCTCCCCCGCGTCCCGCCGCCGTGCGCACTCGTGGTCTTCGGCATCACCGGCGACCTGGCCCAGAAGAAGCTGTTACCGGCGGTCTACGACCTGGCCAATCGCGGACTGTTGCCGACCAGCTTCGTGCTGCTCGGCTTCGCTCGACGGGACTGGGGGGACGGGGAGTTCATCGAACTGGCGCACAAGGCCGCCAAGGAGCACGCGCGCACGCCGTGGCGCGAGGACGTCTGGAAGCGATTGGCGTCATCCTGCAAGTTCGTACCGGGTGCCTTCGACGATGACGCGGCGTTCGACACCCTAGCCGAGACACTGCTCGACCTCGAGGAATCGCACGGGGTATCCGGCAACGCGGCTTTCTACCTGTCCATCCCGCCGGACTCCTTCCCGGTGGTGCTCAAACAGATGCAACGCACCGGGATGGCCGACAACATCGACGACTCGATCACCGGCTATTGGCGTCGGGTCGTCGTGGAGAAGCCGTTCGGCCACGATCTGGCATCCAGCCGGGAACTCAACGAACTGGTCGACTCGGTCTTCACCGCCCAGGACGTGTTCCGGATCGACCACTACCTGGGCAAGGAGACCGTCCAGAACCTCCTGGCACTGCGCTTTGCGAACACCCTGTTCGAGCCGGTCTGGAATTCCCACCACGTCGACTCAGTGCAGATCACCATGGCCGAGGACGTGGGAATCGGGTCGCGGGCGGACTTCTACGACGCGACCGGCACGGCGCGCGATGTCGTACAGAACCACATCCTGCAGCTGCTGGCTCTGACCGCGATGGAAGAGCCGGTGGAGTACACCCCCGACGCGATCCGGATCGAGAAGCTCAAGGTCCTGCGCGCGATCTCGCTGCCCGAGGACTTGCCTCGCTATGCGATCCGCGGGCAGTACACCCAGGGATGGCTTGCTGGGCAACGGGTTCCGGGCTATGTCCAGGAGGAGAAGGTTCCTGATGACTCGACGACCGAGACCTACGTCGCGTTGCGACTAGGCGTCCAGACCCGGCGGTGGGCCGGGGTCCCGTTCTACCTCAGGGCCGGCAAACGGCTGCCGCGTCGGGTCACCGAGATCGCCCTGACCTTTCGACCTGCCCCGCATGTGCCCTTCACTGCCAGCGACACCGAATCGCTCGGTCAGAACCAGTTGGTGGTCCGGGTCCAGCCCGACGAAGGAGTCACCCTGAAGTTCGGGTCCAAAGTGCCCGGCACTGTCATGGAGGTGCGCGATGTCGCGATGGACTTCCTCTACGGGACGGCGTTCACCGAGGCCAGTCCGGAGGCCTACGAACGGTTGCTGCTCGACGTCCTCATCGGCGACGCGACGCTGTTCCCCCGGCACGAGGAAGTAGAGGCATCCTGGGCGGTCATCGACCCGCTCGAGGAGTTCTGGGCCGGTCAGGAACCGGCGCATTATCGCGGCGGCGAATGGGGTCCCACCGAGGCCGACGAGATGCTCGCCTCCGACGGACGTGCCTGGAGGCGGCCGTGAGTGAGCATCGCAGCGAGGAACGAGCGAGGAGCGGAGCGAACGGCGTTTCGCCTCCAGCTCGGGAACCGAGGCGGCCGTGAGTGAGCATCGCAGCGAGCAACGAGCATCGCCGAGAGGGAGGGAGCATCGACCGAGCGCCAGCGAGGGAGGAGCGGACCGACCGGTGCGCGCAGCGCATGAGGCGGAATATCGGAGCGGAGCGAACGGCGTTTCGCCTCCAGCTCGGGAACCGAGGCGGCCGTGAGCACGCTTTGGGACACCACCGGGACCGAAGTGGTCAAGGCACTCGGTGCCGCCCGACGCAACGGCGCGGCGGTCACCTCCGGGTTGGCGTTGACCTTCGTCGTGGTGGCCGAGGAGAAGCAGGTGGAGATGGCCGAGAAGGCCGCGACCACCGCAGCTGCGATGCATCCCTGTCGGCTGGTGATGGTGGTCCGCCGCGAGAACACCGCCCCTGCCCCACGACTTGATGCCGAGGTGAGCGTCGGCGGGCGGCTCGGCCCCGGTGAGGCCGTCCAACTGCGGATGTATGGCCGGCTGGCTCTGCACGCCGAGTCCGTCGTCCTGCCGCTGCTGGCCCCGGACGCGCCCGTGGTGACTTGGTGGCCGGGAAGGGCTCCGGAGCGGCTGGCCACCGACGGCCTGGGAGTCCTGGCCGAGCGCAGAGTCACCGACTGCGCCGTGCACGACAACCCGCTGACCGCACTACGGGCCAGGGCGACCGACTACGCGCCCGGGGACACGGATCTCTCCTGGACCCGGATCACGTCCTGGCGCTCGATGATGGCCGCCGCGGTCGACTCTGCAGCCGGTCCCGGAAGGGCGAGCGTGGCTGTGATCGGCGGTCAGGTCTATGGCCGCCCCGACAGTGCATCGGCTGCTCTGCTGGCGGGCTGGCTGTCCAGCCGGCTCTTCACGAGTGTCAAGGTTGTCGACTCCGAGCCCAACGCCCCCGAGCAGGGCGGGCAGCCCGACGCCGCGGGAATCAGCGGCGTACGGGTGGACCTGGACGGCGCGGACCCGATCTACATCCGCCATCGTGACGGCGTAGGAGTGGTCAGCCGGGCTGGTCGCCCGGACAGCACGGCCGCTCTGGCCGAGCGCGAGATCGGGGAGTTGCTCGGAGAGGAACTTCGGCGCCTGGACGCGGACGAGCTGTATTGCGAGGCCCTGGCCTCGGCTACCGGAACGCGCGAGCTGGGTGACCGTGCGCCGACGCGTTCTCTCATCTGGGAGGACCCGGCTGCTGCCGGGGACAGCGCACAGGGGCGGAAGCGGACCGGGGCAAAAGCCGCTAGGCGCAGCAAGGAATGAGCCGCTCCCCCGAGGTGGTGGTTCACGCGTCTCCCGATCTGCTCGCCGATGCCGTGGCCGCTCGCTTGATCACGAAGCTGGTCGACGCGCAGAGCGCCCGCGGCTGGGCCAGCCTCGCCCTGACCGGGGGTGGCATCTGCATTGCGGTCCTGGGGGCCCTCCGGAACAGCCCCGCCCGCGACGCGGTGCAGTGGGACCGGGTCGACGTGTGGTGGGGTGACGAACGTTTCATCGCCGCAGATGACCCGGAACGCAACGATCTACAGGCGCGGGAGGCCCTGCTCGACCACGTTCTGCTGGCACCGGACCGCGTTCACCCGATGCCGGCGGACGAGGGACGCTTCGCCGGCGAACCCGAGGACGGGGCTGAGTGGTACGCCGATCAGCTGGCCGCCAGCGCGCGCCCGGAGGACCACGGTTCCGTTCCCCGCTTCGACGTCTGCATGCTCGGGATCGGCGAGGACGGTCACGTCGCCTCGATCTTTCCGGGCGCGCCGGCGGCCTACGAGACTCGCAGCGTCGTCGCCGTCCACGGCTCTCCCAAGCCGCCTCCGGTGCGGATCAGCCTCACCTTCTCGGCCATCGGGTCAGCCTCGGAGGTGTGGCTCGTCGCGGCGGGAGCGGGCAAAGCCGCTGCGGTCGGACTGGCAGTCAGCGGGGCGGGGCCGGTGCAGATTCCCGCCGCCGGGGCGATCGGACGGGTACGCACGATGTTGCTGCTCGATCGTGCTGCCGCGACTGGCCTGCCGGCCGAGTTACTCCGCCTGCCCACAGCCTGAACTACGCAGCAAGTCAGGGCCGGCGGCGGACTGGGGGCGGCGGGATGCGCTTTGCCCGAGCAACATCGACGATCAACATCTCGGTCAGTGTGTCGTCCGAGCGCCGGATCGAAACGGTGATCGCGTCACAGTGCTCCACGATCCCCAGCACATCGGTGTAGGCCTGCCCACCGGTGGGACCGGTCTGTCCCGGGAGTCGACGCCGTACGACCACCCGACGACCGACATCGTCCGGACTGATCCCAGCAGCGGTCAGCGGCTCAGCCGCCGCGCCGCTCGCGGAGCTTGTTCAGCGCCTCTTGCAGGATTGCCTCGCCGTCCTCGTCGGATCGGCGTTCACGGACGTAGGCGAGGTGGGTCTTGTACGGCTCGTTGCGCGGTGCCGGAGGAGGTGCGGTCTGCTCCCGGCCGGCGGGCAGGCCACAGCGGGCACAGTCCCAGCTGTCTGGGATCGCCGCGTCGTGCGCGAAAGCGGGGTGGGACTCATGTCCGTTGGCACACCAGAAGGGCACCCTGGTACGCGGGGCGGACTCACCCCGTTCGGCTTCTCCCATCGGTCCCGATCCGACCCGACTTCCACGGATCGCACTGCCACCGGCCACGTACGTGTACTCCTTCGTTGAAGAGCTACTTGAGCGATCCTATGGCCGACGGTCGGCAGAACCTACACCTGAGCCGGCTGCAGGAAAATGGGGTCAGGCCGCGGGCCCCTGCGGAACCTTCAACAGGATGCCTAGCGCGATGATCGAGGCGCTCCAGGCGATCGCCACAAAGACCGTCAGCCGGTTCAGGTTCTTCTCGACCACAGTCGATCCGGACAGGGATGCACTCGCTGCGCCGCCGAACATCGAGGACAGGCCTCCGCCGCGCCCCCGGTGCAAGAGAATGAGGACGATCAGGAGAAGGCTGGTGGTGACCAGCACGATCGTCAGTAGAAGCTTCACGAGGGTCCAGCGTAGTCAGTGGTCACGAGACCCGTCCCAGCGCCCGTCGGCCTTGGTCAGCGGACCGCGACCGTGGCCAGATCGTAGCCGGCATAGGCCCAGTGCACGACCGCGTTGTGCAGTCGCTCCCCGACGAGCAGCACGGTTCGCTCCTCCACGACCGGTACGTAGGAGCCGCTGCCCGTCACCGTCTGGGCCACGGTCTCCCATACGGCCAGCGCAGAGCGGTCATCGGCTGCGGCATACGCCGAGTCGACCAGACCGTTGATGGCCGGATCGTTCAACTCGGCCAGATTGGTATTGCCGGCCGCGGTGATCTCCCGACCGTCGACCAGCGGACCGAGAAAAGACGCTGGATCGGGGAAGTCGGCGCTCCAGCGGGTGAGCAGGATGCCGTATCCGTTTGCTGCGACCGTGGCCGGTGAGCCGATGTCGGAGGTGTAGAAGGTCGCCGGGTCCAGACCCTGGACGGTCGCGTCGATGCCGACCGCCCGCAGGTTCACTCGGATCACGTCAGCAACGGCCAGGGCAGCTGCCTGGTTGGGGGCAGCGATGGTCGTGCTGAACCCGGCGGGGAGGCCGCAGGCCGACAGCTGACGACGTGCCTCACCCACGTCGCCGGCCGACGCGGTACTGACGGCCGGCATGTTCCCGGCGACGATGCTGGGCCACAATCCGCGGGTCGGCTGGGCCAGCGAAGCGCCGCCGAGCGCCTGCTGAATGGCGGCCACATCCATCGCAGCGGCCACTGCCAATCGGCACGCTGGATTGTCGAAGGGCGCGACGGTCGCCGGCATCGCCAACAGTTGGAGTACACCGGTGGCGATCTGGTCCGTCCTGGCTGCGATGTCCGGCTCCCCCAGTACGCGCTCGAGCGACTCCGGTGCCACACCCCCGCCGAGATCCAAGTCGGCCGACCCCCCGAGGATCCGCTGGTCTCGCTCGAACGCGGCCAAGCCGGTGTGCACCTCCACCCGATCGGGCCGAGCGGTGCGTACGTCGTCGGTGGCCGGGTCCCACGCTGGGTTGCGCTCCAATACGAGCCCGGTGATCGGGTCGATCGAAGACACCCGGTACGGACCGGAGGACAGCGGCGCCTCCCCGTAGTCCGCGCGGGTGTCGGCCTCCCTCGGTACGGGACTGGACGATGGCAGGGCCATCACCTGATCGAAGGCGGCATAGGGGCGATTGAGCCGGAACACGATCGTCGACGGATCAGGGGTCTCCACGCGAGCCAGGCTGGGAGCCGGATCGCCTTCGTCCGGGACAAAGTAGGGGCCGGGGTAGGGGGCTTCGGGATCATCGAGCAGCGACACGACGTAGAGCGGTCCCCCGACGATGACCTCCGAGGCGAAGGATCGTTCGATCCCGTACTTGACGTCCTCGGCGGTGATCGGCCGCCCGTTCTCGAACGCCGTACCCGGGCGCAGGGTGTAGGTCCAGGTCTGGTTGTTGTCCGACGGCACACCTAGCCCGGTGGCCAGATCCGGGACCAGCTCGGCCCCGGCGGCACCAGCCGCGGAATCATAGGTGACCAACGTGCGCGTGTAGAGGCGCATCAGGTTCCAGACCCACGGCAAGTACGAGCGGGCTGGATCGAGACTGTCGACGGCTGGGGCGACCGCCCGCAGGGTTCCGCCGCCCTCGACCGATGGCGCCCGCGTCCCCTCCACCGCGGCGTCCTGGGTCGCCTCGGCGGTGCCGGCTACCGCCTCGATCTCCGGGTCTCCCGCGGAGCAGGCGCTGAGCAGCAGCATCGTCGACAGCAGTGCGGCGAGCCAACCGGAAGCGACGCGCGAGGGCGCTGCCCTGCTGGTCATACCTGCCTTCCATCGGATCCGGGATGGCGTCGGGGATCGCGCGCCACTGACTGGTCAGTCGTCAGCGGCGGCCCGGCAGATCGTCGCAAAATCTTCGGCCAGCACGCTGGCTCCACCGACGAGCCCCCCGTCGACGTCCGGCTGGGCGAAGATGCCCGCGGCGTTGTCCGCCTTGACCGAACCGCCGTAAAGGATACGCGTGGCAGCCGCCACCTCGAGTCCGTACGTCTGTTTCAGGCGCGTCCGCAAGGCAGCGCAGACTTCCTGTGCGTCCTGTGGGGTGGCGACCTCACCCGTTCCGATTGCCCAGATCGGCTCGTAGGCGACGACGAATTCGCCGAGTTCCCCAGCCTCCAGCCCGAGCAGAGCGGCGTCGAGCTGAGCCAGGCAGTGCGCGATCTGGTCTCCCGCCTGGCGGACCCGCAGTCCTTCCCCTAGGCAGAGGATGGGCAGCAGCCCGACCGCCCGGGCGGCCCGCAGTTTGGCGTTGACCAGGTCATCGTCCTCGTGGTGATGTTCGCGGCGTTCGGAGTGCCCGACCAGCACGTAGCTGCACTTGAGCGCCGCGAGCATGTGCCCACTGATGTCGCCGGTGTAGGCGCCCCCGGCGTGCGGTGACAGGTCCTGGGCGCCGTACCCGATCTCGATCTTGTCGCCGTCCACCAGCGTCTGCACGCTGCGCAACGAGATGAACGGCGGAACAACGACGACCTCGACCCGCGCCAGCTGGA
>JACCUM010000406.1 GCA_013811805.1 Geodermatophilaceae bacterium
TCGCCAGCCACGACCTCGGTGTGCCGCCTGAGGTGGCTGCGGTCTTCCGGGCACTCGGCACGTTGGAGGGCACCCTGAGGCTGATCGCACCGCAGTTCGACCTCGTCGCTGCAACACGCAGGTTCGCCGCTCAGCAGGTGAGCGATCAGCTGGCTCCGGATCAGTTTCGGGCGACAGTCACCCAAGAGTTGGCAACCCTGTTGCCGATGCTTCGTCGGCTACCTCGTCGACTGGACCGGATCGCGGGCGCGGCCGAACAGGGCAGGCTCGGGATCAACGTGCGTCTGTTCGCCGACGACCGTGACCGCCGAGTCGTCACCGGCCTGCTCCAGCAAGTTCTGCTCACCGTCCTCGGTGCGACGGCAGGACTGATGGCCGTGCTCCTGCTCGGGACGGCAGGCGGACCGCAGGTGACCAACGTGGTCAGCCTGTACCAACTGTTCGGTTACAACCTGCTGGTCATCAGTGTGGTCCTCGTCCTTCGGGTGCTGGTCCTGGTGTTCCGGCGCCCCGACTGATCTGGGGCGGCGGACGCTGAAGCCAAGGGTGGGTAAGCCCAGGAGGCATTGCTCGACATCAAACCTGTCCGCACTCTCGACATGGCTGCCAATCCTCTCCTCCTTCTGCATAGTTGACCGATGACCCGGATCACGCCCCAGATCGAACCCTGCACAGCCAGTTGGGAGTAGGCATGTCGACGGTCGACTGGTTCCTCAGTTCATCCGAGCGGGGGAACCAGATATCGAAGCTGCCGCTGTGGTCGGACGGCAACCTGGTGGTGCCTCGAGTGCACGGCGCGGCCTACTTCGACCGGTTGGTCAGCGCGGTCGAGGGCCTCGATGCCGGAGACCAGCTGTTCTTCACCGACTGGCGCGGCGATCCCGACCAACTCATGCGCCCAGACGGGCCGACGGTCGCCGAGCTCTTCAGCTCGGCCGCCCGCCGTGGAGTTGTCGTCAAGGGGCTGATGTGGCGCTCGCACTCGGACAAGATGGGCTACAGCCAGGAGGAGAGCCGTCATCTCGGGGACGAGGTCGAGGCCGCCGGCGGTGAAGTGCTGCTCGACCAGCGGGTACGCAGAGCCGGCTCGCATCACCAGAAGCTCGTCGTCCTGCGTCATGTCGGCCGACCGCACAAGGATGTGGCCTTTGCCGGTGGCATCGACCTGTGTCACGGGCGCCGTGACGACGCCGAGCACCGGGGTGACCCGCAACCCATCGCGATGTCGGAGAAGTACGGCCGACATCCGCCTTGGCACGACGTACAGCTGGAGTTGCACGGGCCGGTGGTCGGCGCCCTGGACACGACGTTTCGGGAGCGCTGGTTCGATCCGACGTCACTGGACTCCCACGACCCGATCGCCTGGGTACGCGACAAGCTCAGCAAGGCCGACCTCAGTGCCGACCCGCTGCCCGACCAGCCGCCGGATCCGGACGCCTGCGGGCCGCATGCGGTGCAGGTACGGCGTACCTACCCCTCGATCCGACCGGGATACGACTTCGCGCCGCGCGGTGAACGATCCGTGGCCCGCGGGTACGGCAAGGCGATCCGTCGAGCGCGCCGGCTGATCTATCTCGAGGACCAGTATATGTGGTCCACCCAGGTGGCCAAGCTCTTCGCCGACGCGCTGCGTGACAATCCCGAGTTGCACCTGGTCGTCGTCGTACCCCGCTTTCCCGACGTCGACGGCCGGCTTGCGCTGCCACCCAACCAGGTCGGCCGGGCCGAGGCGATCGCCCTGTGTCAGCGGGCCGGCCGCGGTCGGGTGCACGTGTTCGATGTCGAGAACCATGTCGGCACTCCGGTGTACGTGCATGCCAAAGTGTGTGTCGTGGACGATATCTGGGCTGGTGTCGGCAGCGACAATTTCAACCGCCGGTCCTGGACCCACGACAGCGAGTTGTCATGCAGCATCCTGGATTCCAGTGTGGACGAACGACAGCCAAAGGATCCAGCAGGGGACGGCGATCGCGCCCGTACCTTCGCCCGAGACCTCCGGCTGACCCTCTGGCGGGAACACCTGGATCGGGCCGAGGACGGCAGCCAGGACCAGGACCTGTTGGATCCGGACTCAGCGGTCGCCGCCATCGTCGCCTCGGCCGACGCCCTGGACGAATGGCATCGGCGCGGGCGGGCCGGCTCCCGCCCGCCCGGACGGTTGCGCCCGCACCGGCCAGAGAAGCTCGGCCGGGTGACGCGGTTGTGGGCCGTGCCGATCTACCGGATGGTCTATGACCCCGACGGTCGGTCCTGGCGGGACAAACTGCATAAGCGCTGGTGAGCACTCGGGCTGCACACGGAGTACGTTAGTATCGGCGCATGTCGGCGGCCGTGGATTCATCCACGCTGATCTCGTTGGCGTGGGCAGGACAGCTCGGGCTCTTGGCTCAAGCCCCTGTCTCAATGGTGGTCCCGGATGTCGTGCGAACGGAAACAGTCGCCTCCGGGCTTGCCTCTGGGCATCCGGATGCGGCAGCGATTGAGGCGGCGATCGCCCCACTGGCCGGAGTCGAGACCGAACCCGCCGGATCTGTCGATCAGGCGGTCCTCGCGGCGGCTCTGGCTGTGGGAACGCTGGTATCCAACGACCTCGCGCTGGGGCGACGCGCAGCAAATCTCGGGGTGCGCTGGTTGCGTACGGCCGACCTGCTCATCCTCTGTGTCAAGTCCGGCACCATGAACCAGGACGATGGCCGCGCGGTCCTGAACGCCTTGCATGCTGCCGGGCGCCTGACATCGGCGCTGCTGACCAGTTACCTCGAGGAGATCTGATGGCACACGCGGTTCGGGTCAACGCCACGATGGACGAAGACCTGGTGCGCCGGGTCGATGCGTTTGCTGCCGAGCGGTACGAAGACCGGTCGACGGCTCTCAGACAGCTGGTGGCCTTCGCCCTTCGAGAGTTGCACAAGCGCGATGCCATGGATGCTTACGCGGCTGGCCGACTTACGTTGCGCGAGTTTGCGCGCAGCTTGGATCTGGACGTCTGGGCGGCTCATGATCTGTTGCGGGCCGAGGGCGTGGCGGTTGCTCAGGGCGAACGAAATGAAACCCGCTCGGCCCTGAACGCAACTCTGGAGGACTACAACTCGGCGAAGTAGGCAACCAGGCGATCGCATCCTACGTACACACAGCTGGTTCCGGCGCCTGAGGCGGCGCAGGAAGGGTCGAGGGGCCCCGCTTAGGGCCTTTCCTCAAGCCAATGTGCGGTTCTCCGGTGATCAACTCCTTGCAGGAGGCGGCCGGGCGCTGGCGAGGGCAGCGGTGAAGTCGGCGCAGCGCCGAAGCTCGGCCGACATCGGATCGACGATCAGGTTGGTCGCCACCTCGTCGACCGCGCTACGCAGGGCCCGCTCCGCACGGGCACCCCGCCGGCGACCACCCACCCGCGCAGCGCGGCGCCCCAACCCAGCGGTGAGCAGACCGAGCAGCACGCCACCGAGCAGCATCAGCGTCGGCAGCGGCAGGCCGATCAACTGCGGAGAGTCCACCTCGACCTGCAACCAGCCCAGGGCGGCGAGCAGCAGCAGCCACAGTCCGCCGAGCACTGCGACGCCGAACAGCGCCCACTGCAGCCAGCTGGCCGCCTTCCACCAGCGGGGTTCATCCCGCACCGGCAGGTCCACGTTCCCAACCGCCCGGTCCAGGGCGTCGGAGAGGTCGTTCTCGCTGGCCCGGCCGGCCGCCGCGACGGCTGACTTCCACGGGCCGGTCAGGCCGTCGGTGGCCCGGTTGATCTCCGCACGTACGGCGGAATCCACCCGAGCCCGCTGGGCGGGGG
>JACCUM010000525.1 GCA_013811805.1 Geodermatophilaceae bacterium
CCCGACCGCATCGCCAACCTGGCGGCCGTGCGCGACGCCTTCCACGAGACCCGCTGGATCGCCTGGAACATCGTCCGGACCATCGCCACCACCGCCGCCTTCGGATGCCTCGCCTGGGCCCTCGTCCTCCACGGACGCGCCACCACCGACCACCTGGCCCCCAACCGGCTCAGCCGGCACCCAGTCCACCTTCAGGAGCGACTCCCTGACGCCCCCTCCGGCGGCGCTCGGTGACACACCGCCTCGATTCGGTTGCCGGAGGGAGCATCTGTTCCCGGGCGGCGGATCGAGCACGAACGACGAGTAGCGGCATGGAATCGCTCTACTGCGTCCCGGGAACTGGCCCGGAACGGGTCCCGCGATCGGCTTCCTCAAAGTGCCCGAGCCGAAGACGGCCAAGAACAGCATGCACATCGACGTCCTGACTGGCGAGTCGCCATGGGACATGACCAACGATGAAGTGCCCGCTGAGGGCGCAGAGTCCACGGAGTTGGGAGACCTTTCATGAATACGGTGACGCAGACACAGCGACAGGACCACCCGCGCCGCACGCGGGCGCGGGTCGCGCTCGCGGGTGGGCTCATGCTCGCGGCGGCGGGCGTGATCGTGCAGATCCTGACCGGGGTGCCGGGTTTCCCGCTGATCCCGCCCGGACCGATCATCCTGCTCGCGGCCGCCACGGTGGTCATGTGGCTGCGGTGGCGGTGGGCCCCGGCGGTCGGGCTGCTCGCGGCGCTGTTCATCGCCGTCGGAGGCGTCCTGGAGGGCTCGGTGTTCGAACGACTGACCGCACCCGCAGCGATCGGCCCGTTCGCGGGCTCCGCGATCCAGCTGCTCGGCCTCGTGGTCGCGATCCTCGCCGGGACGGCGGCACTGACGCGGGCCCGCTGACATGCGTGCCTGGTCGGCCGACACGCGCACGGCTCAGTGGTGCTACCGCATCGCGGCCGTCCTGGTCGGTGCCGGGATGGTCCACCTCGGAGTGCAAGCCGTCGTCGGTGGACCGTGGGAGGGGCCCGTGTCATGGCGCAAGCCCGTGACCTTCGGGCTCGCGTTCGGTCTGACGCTGGCCACACTGACCTGGGTGAGCGGCATCATGGGCGGGCGGAGGCGCGACCGGCTCCTGGGTATCTTCGCCGCCGCGTGCGTCGCCGAGGTCACGGTGATCACCGTGCAGGCTTGGCGCAGGGTGCCGTCGCACTTCAACACGAGCACCTCGCTCGACGCGACGTTCGCCTACACGGCAGCCGCCGGCGGGGCGGTGATCCTCGTGACGTCGATCGGGCTCGCCGCGGCCAGCGTCCGGACGCACCCGGACGTGTCGCCGAGCATGCGCTTGGCTGTCCGCGTCGGTTTCGCAACGTTCCTGGCCGCACTGGTGATCGGCGCTGTGATGATCGCGATCGGGGTGACGGCGGGGCGCACGGTCTCCCAGGAGGCCGCTTACACCGCCGCGACCGGTCTAAAGGCCGGGCACTTCGCCACCATGCACGGCATTCTCGTGCTGCCCGTGCTCGCGTGGCTGGCCGCCCACACGACCTGGGCCCAGGAGCAGCAGACGATGGTCATCGGGATCGGCTGCGCGAGCTACGTGCTGGCCGCGGGGGCCGTCGTGATGACGTCGCAACTCGGAATCGACCCCCTTACGGCCCCGGCCCTGGTACCCACCGGCCTCGGACTGCTCGGGCTGCTCGCGGCCGGCGCCAGCACACTCGCCGGGATCGGACGGCGTGTAAACGCGGGATGATGACCAGGCTGAGCGTCCCGGCCAGCGATCGCTGTCCGGACGTGGATCGTCTAAAGCGGCAACATGCGCTGGGGCGGGCGGTGTCCGGGTTGCGGAGAAGGCGCGGTTGCGGACTGGGCGGGCTGACCGTTACCGGACCTGAGGCGGGCTACGTCGCGGGCGTGTCGCCGAGGCCGAGGATGGCCCGCGAGCTGGCCTCGATAGCGTCGGCCATCCAGTCGGGTATCGCGGTCCACACGTAGGGTCGGATCAGTCCGTAGGGACACTCGATGGCCGCAACGCGCACCAGGGTGAGGTGCCGCGGGGTCACCCTGGCGTACCGGGCTTGAGCCAGCTCGGCCAGTCGTGCGTGAAGCGTGTCGTTGACCGTGCGCACCTCGTCCTGGCAGGGCTCTGGTGCGGTGTCGACCAGGCGCGACTGCCGGAAGAGCGTCATGGACACGGCCTCCGCCTGGTGCTGCGCGGTGAACGACGCGACCCGGAGCGCCATGTCGACGAGCGCCTGCTCAGGGTCCTCGCCGTCGCCCACTGCGAGATACGCCTCGTGGAAGCGCTGGACGCTGCGTAGCCAGAGCCGGACGAGCAGCTCCTCGCGGGAGGGGAACCGGTGGTAGATGGAGCCGCTGGGGGCACCCAGTCTCCGGGAGACGTCGCCGATCGTGACAGCGGTGCCGCGCTGGAGGACCTCCTGGGCGGTCGCGTCGAGGATGCCGTCATGGGTGAACTTCGGTGCGGGCATGGAGCCGATCGTACTTGTGGGACCAGATACTAGAGACTAGTCTCCAATTAGGTTAGGGATCGCTCGCTAGAGAAGCAGAGGTGAGAAGTCGATGGCATCCAGCGTGCTCGTGGTTTCCAGTGTGGCAACTCCTGACGGACCCGGCGAGGCCGGACAGGAGCCTACCCGCGCGCCCGTCACCAGCGGCCGCGGGTTCCATCCGGCACCGGGCACACCGAGGTGGGCGGTGATCTGCGCGTGGGTCACGGCCGTGTGCGTGCTGCCCTCGTGCGCGTGGCGAACCGCGGTCGGACTGGGTGTCCAACTGGGGTGGAGTGAGGCGCACCTGCGGTTGGAGCAAATCCCGGGCGACGGCACCTCCTACGTGATCCGGCTCAGCGGCGCCACGATCGCGGCAGCGGCCCTGACCCTGGGGTTGGTGTATCGGTGGGGCGAGCGAGTTCCCGCGCGTGTCCCGCTGCTAGGCGGCCGGCGCCTGCCCGTGTGGCCGGTCGCCGCGGTGGCCGTGGCGGGCGCCATCGCCGTCAGCGGCATCGTCGGGCTCAGCATCGCCCACTGGTCCAGCGTCAGCGGCTTCAGCGATCGGCCGACATCAGGATGGGCCCTGCTCATGGCTGCCTGTTACGCCCCGGCCCTGCTATGGCCCGCGCTGCTGCTGGCAGTCACCTTCGCCTACCTCCGGCGGCGCATATGACGAGCGCCGTCAGCACTACTCCATCGACAGTGCCGCGGCGAGACCTGGCTTTGCCACCGCCGCGGTGGGCGTACCGGGCG
>JACCUM010000424.1 GCA_013811805.1 Geodermatophilaceae bacterium
ACTCAAGCCGACTGCCGAGGATATCCGGCTGCTCAAACGCGAGACCTCTGTTGCAGCCCTGACCGCCTGGGAACTCGACATCCAGAGTCAGGTCCACGCCTGCCTCACCAATGTCCTCAATCAGGGCGAACAACGTCTAACGATCCGCCACCCGATCCGGGACGCGCACTTCGCCGACGTGACCATCACCGTGACCGCTTACAGCGAAACCGACTACGACGTCGAAGACTGTGTGGTCGAAATCGACCTGGTCGACGCCGCCAAAGGCTCGGCCCTCGGCTGGCACCTGACCCTTCGCGTGCTGATCTCCGTCAACCCGCCAGTGCAAAGCTGGGACGCGACCGACACGATGTACTCGACCATCAGCGAACCTGGCGAACTTGCCCGCCAGGCCGACGACCTAGCCGCCTACATCGAACGCGACGAGCTCCGAGCTGAACAACCCGGAAGCACCAGCCACTACACCCACGGACGACATCTCGCCGGCTGCTACATCAACGGCACAGCCGTCCGCGCCCTGTGCGGCGTCATCTTCGTGCCAACCCAGGACCAGGAAAGGTTCGAACACTGCCCAGCCTGCCAGGGCATTCGCGCGCTCTTCCCGCACCTGTGACCGGGCACACCACACCGCGAGACCAGCGGCGCTTGACGTTCACCGTGGGCCGCTGATGACTCCGCGTCCCGGATGTTTCCAGTTCACACGCTGCTGGCGGCGACCCAGAACCGACGTCCCACACTCGATCCGTGATCGCCGGTTCGGTGTGATGCGAGCGAACCGGCCTTCCGAGTCGCTCAGCTTGGCTGACGCAGCAACGGCCAGGTCGACGCCAGCAACGTCGGCCAGTCGGAGCAGATAAGTCAGTACGTCCGACATCTCCTCGGCCATCCGCTGCCGGAGCGGCTCATGCGCGATCCGCTCTGCGGCCTCATTGGCAGGAAGCCACTGCAACAGTTCGGCCAGCTCGCCGACCTTGCCCACCAGAGCCAAGGTCAACGACTTGGGGTCGTGGAACTGTGTCCAGTCGCGCTCCTCGCTGAATGCGCGGATCTGTTTGGTGGCCCGCAGGCGTACTAGTGTCAATCTCACGCGGCCCGACGGACTTCCGAACCCAGGACATGCCCCCACCCGCACGATTGCTGTCGTGCGTCCGGGGGACATCCTGTTCCACTGCTCCGTGTGTCTCCCCTTCGGTGTGAATGAACTCGGTTTCGCTGGCGCCTCCGGTGAGTTACTCACAAAATAGGAACAACCGTTCCGTTTATGCTTGCAACTAGTACCCTGTCAGTTATGGACTTCGTGCGTCCGGTGCAGGCGGTTATCCCTGGGGCGCCGGGGGGCATCCTGGCGGTGCTCGCCGAGACGACGGCCGAGCTGAACCTCCGTACGATCGCGCGCCTGGCCGCGGTCAGTAATGCGCAGGCATCAAGAGTGCTTCCGGGGCTCGTGGAACTGGGCATCGTTGATCGCCGTGAGGTACCACCATCAGCTCTGTTCCGCTACGTGCCGGAGAACGTGGCTGCTCGGCCATCACGGCACTGTCCGGCGTACGCCGGACGGTGCTCGACGAGGTGGGGAGAATGGCCGGCCTGATCGAGCCACAACCGGCGAGCGTCATCGTGTTCGGTTCCTTCGCCCGTGGGGAAGCGGGCTCCGAGAGCGATCTCGACCTTGTCGTCGTCGGAGACGGCCAGGTCGCCGAGGACGATGATCGTTGGGGGTCAGGGATCGACCACTTTCGTCATTCTGTGAAGCGGCTTACGGGCAATCCTGTCGAGGTTGTCGAAACTGACACCTCGCAGATTGCGGGCCTCCTGCGAACGCGCAAGCCACTCTGGCGCGACGTGCGGCGCGACGGGGTGGTCGTCTTCGGTGCGAGCCTTGATGATCTCGCGCAGGAAGGCCGTGGCGAGGCAAACGAGACTCGGGCAGTAGCAGCAGCGCAGTCTCGCTCCTACGTGGCCAAAGCGGAAGAATTCTGGGCCGGTGCCCGCAGCGAGCTGGATGCAGGCCGCGCGATCGCCGCCACGAGTTTGGCCATGCACGCAGGTAGCAACGCCGCCGACGCCGTGACCGGGGCCCGCCTCGGTCGACGGGCCGCAGGTCAAGACCACGACCAGGTGCTGTCGCTTCTCCGAGACGCCGGCACCGACGGCATCGCCCTGGCGAAGGACCTCGCACGCCTGCTCCCACTCAAGACCAAGGCGGAGTACGCGCCAGACGACATCGCGATATCCGAAGCCAAGCGAGCAGTCGAACGTGCCTCGCGCTGCCTGGTTGTCGCCCGAAGGGTTGTCCAGGGATTGGCGTGACTCGGGCACGCCTGTCCGGCCAACGGAGCCTCGGCTGCGTTCTCAGGCCGAGCTGGAGAAGATGGCTGCCGAATCGAACACGCACCGCGCGACGAGTTCCATATGGGCTTCGTCCAATCGCTGACCTGGGTCATGGGCCACGTCGGCGTCTGCCCAGCCTCACGTCGAGGTTGGGCCGGCAGAAGTGCTTCCGAGACGCGTGGATCTGGGCATAGCTGGACCTCGGCCTCGTCGACGGCGCGATAGCATCAATGCTATGAGCTGGGTTCCGTGGAGCTGGAACCGGAAGTCCGCGACTGGCTGGAGCAGCTGCCTACGGAACGGTTCGCGACGGCGGCGTTCTACATCGACCTCTTGGCCGAACAGGGACCGCTTCTCAGCGAGCCGTACACCCGGCAACTCGACCGCAAGCTGCGGGAGCTGCGGTTCCACCTCGACCGTCAGGCAGTCCGGGTCACGTACTGGATCGCCAGCGGCCGGCGGATCGTACTGCTGACCGTGTTCGTCAAGACGCGCAGGCGGGAGGACCACGCGATCGAACGAGCCCGGCGGGCACTTGCCCGCTGAATGGCCGAAGAACACGACACCGAGGGAGACGAGTAGATGAGCCAGCGCACCAGCTGGAGCGAGATCCGCGACCGCCGGATTAGCGAGTCCGGTGCCCCAGAGGCGTACCAG
This sequence comes from Geodermatophilaceae bacterium, assembly GCA_013811805.1. Classification (GTDB taxonomy): domain Bacteria; phylum Actinomycetota; class Actinomycetes; order Mycobacteriales; family Geodermatophilaceae; genus JACCQS01. Next base: position 2,989 of record JACCUM010000424.1, read on the forward strand.
GTCGCGTCGCTCGCCTACGAACTGGGCCGAGCCGTGCGCGGGCTGCGTGAGCAGCGCGACTGGACTCAGGCTCAGCTCGCCGGCTCGGCGGGCATGACCCAATCCGCTGTCGCCCGCTTCGAAGCCGGCGGGAC
>JACCUM010000427.1 GCA_013811805.1 Geodermatophilaceae bacterium
GTGATCTTGACCTTTTGGTGGCGACACGCCGTAGGAAGCGGCCCAAAAACCACCACAAGGTCAAGATCACCCAGGGGGGCCAGCGGTTGGACCGCTGAGTTCGGGGTCTGAGCCGTGCATCTCCGCCATCTGGTCCTGCACGACTTCCGCAGCTGGGCCAGCGCCGATCTGGCGTTCGAGCCCGGTCCGGTCGTCTTGGTCGGCCCGAACGGGCAGGGCAAGACCAACCTGGTCGAAGCGGTCGGTTACCTGGCCACGCTCGGCTCGCACCGGGTGGCCACCGACGCGCCACTGGTTCGCCAGGGTGCGCCTGCGGCCGTCGTACGAGCGCGGTTTGCCCGCGACGACCGGGAAATGCTGGTGGAATGCGAGATCAGCCCGGCCAAGGCCAACCGGGTACGGGTGAACCGGTCTCCGTTGCCGCGCCCGCGCGATCTGCTCGGGCTGGTACGTACGGTGCTGTTCGCCCCGGAGGACCTATCCCTGGTCCGCGGGGATCCGTCCGAGCGGCGCCGGTTCCTCGACGAGCTGTTGGTCACCCGGGCGCCGCGCTATGCCGGGGTGCGCCAGGATTACGACCGGGTGCTCAAGCAGCGCAATGCCCTGCTCAAGACCGCCCGGCACGCGCGCGGTGACGCGTTGCGCACCCTCGACATCTGGGATGGCCACGTGGCCAAGGTCGGCGGGGAACTGCTGGTCGGCCGGCTCGCCCTGGTCGACGAACTCGCGCCGTACGTGAGCGCCGCCTACGCCGCGATCGCCGGCACGGGGGCTGACGCTTCGGTGGCGGCCGTCATCGCGTACGAGAGCAGCGTGCTGAGCGGTGGCGATCCCTCTGATCCCACCACCGCCCATTCGAGTCAGGGCCACCCTGAGTCGGTGTCCGAGCTGACCGAGGCCATCGCCACTGCCCTGGCCCGGGTGCGCAACGACGAACTCGACCGGGGGATCACGCTGGTCGGCCCGCACCGCGACGAGCTCCGGCTGCGGCTGGGCGGGACGTCGGCCAAGGGGTACGCCAGTCACGGCGAATCCTGGTCATTCGCGCTGGCGCTCAAACTGGGTGCCTACGACCTGTTGCGCGCCGACGGGGTCGAGCCGATCCTTGTCCTGGATGATGTCTTCGCCGAACTGGACACCCGGCGCCGGGCACACCTGTCCGCCATCGCCGCCGCCGCCGAGCAGACGTTGATCACCGCGGCGGTCTCCGAGGACGTACCCGCCTCGTTGAACGGGATGCGCTTCCAGGTGGCCGATGGCGAGGTGCACCCCATTGGCTGATTCGACACCGGGAGACCTGGCGCGGGCGGCGATGCAGGCCGCGGCGCGGACCGCGAGGGCCAACCCGGGCCCACGATCTCGCCGGGTGGCCGGACCTCGTCGAGAGAACTGGAGTTCGTCCGGCCCGGATCCCGATGACCCGCAGCCCCTGAAATCACTGGTCGGTCGGCTGGTCGACGATCGGGGTTGGGGTGATCAGGCGCGGGAAGGGACTCTGTTCGGGCGCTGGCCGGAGCTGGTCGGGCCGCAGATCGCCGCACACTGCCGGCCCGAACAGCTCCGCGACGGGGAGCTACTGCTCGTTGCTGACACCAGCGCCTGGGCGACCCAGCTCCGGCTGCTGGTTCCGAAGCTGCAGGCTCGCCTGTGCGCCGAACTGGGCAGCAATCTGATCCGCCGGATCCGGGTTCAGGGCCCGGTGGCGCCCACGAGGTACGCCGGCCCACGGCGCTTCAAGGGCCGCGGCCTGCGGGACACCTTCGGCTGAGCCCGCACTCCGTCCGGAACCGGGGCGCCTTTCGACCCTTGGGCGCATAACGGTCAGCGCGGTCGAGGTCAGCGTAGCTGGGGCGCGGGCAGCGGCTTGGGCATGACCAGGGCGGCGGCGAGATAGGCGAAGATGCCGATCCCACCCCAGAACAGGCTGACCAGGAAACCCAGCCGGATATAGACCGGGTCGATGTCGGTGTGCTCGGCGATGCCCCCGCAGACACCGAGCAACATCTTGTCCGTGGCGCTGCGCCGCATTCGGAAGGTGCGAGCCGGGGACTCCGGATTCCATCGGGGCTCTGCGCCGTCCGGGCCGGGCCCGCCGTACGGGCCGGACGCGCTCGCGCCGTACGTGCCGGGCGGGCCCGACGTGCCGGGCGGGCTGACTGAATCCGTGCTGTCCGCGGTGAATGCGGCGGAGCCACCCGCTGGCGCGGTGACGCTGTCGGTCGTCGTTTCGGGCTGTGTGGTCATGACGGCGAGGATCCTGGCGAGGCCGGCACCGCGGCGTCAGTGACCGCCCCGAAAACACACCCTGATTCCACCCCGACCCGCAGCCACCCACCCCGACGCCAGGCAACCGGTCACGAACGACACGTTTCGGCGCTCAGAGATGTCGTTTGCGACCGGTGGGGCATCCTCGGTGCCCGCGCAACCCACCCGTGCCCGCCGGGATACGGGGTCGAGAGCTCAGCCTGCGTAGCCGTGAGAGAGTCGAAGCCATGACGACCCCGCCGCCGTACGAGCCCGGCCAACCCCCGTACGGCGCCGAGCCCGGGCCGGAAGACCAACGCGGCCAGGTACCCGGTCGCCGCCGGCGCAACTGGTTCTCGATGCCGGACTGGTGGGCCGATCAGCCCGAGGCGCCGCCGCTGACCGAGTGGGCCCGCGGCCACGGTTGGTCGATCAGTGACGGGGACGCCGCCGAGGACGCCGGGCTGGTGGACCTGATCGCCTCGGCGCCGATGCGCCTCGACGAGTACCACCATGCCCGCGGGGTGGTCCGCGGGCAGTTCGGCAACTGGCGGATGACGGCGTTCGAGATCGTGTACGAGCGCGGCCGTGATCAGGTCCGCCGGTACGCGGTCACGGCGGCGCCGTCGCTCGTGCCGCTGCCGACGCTCCGACTGGTCCCCGCCCGGTTCTGGTCACACCAGACCGGCGGGATGATGGCCCTGCCCAGCGGCGACCAGGCCTTGGACCTCCGGTGGACACTGCTGGTCACCGAGGACTCGCCGATCGCCAGATCCCTGTTGGCCGAGCCGGTACGCGCGTTGCTACTGGCCAGCGAGGATCGCGACGAGATCTGGTACGGCGCCGGGCAACTCGCCATCACTCGTACGGACAACCATTACCCCGACCTGCTCGACTGGCACACCCAGGTGCTCTCCAGGCTCTTGGCCGCGCTCAGCTTCAGCAGCTGACCCCAGCAGCTGCCCCAGCCCGCACGATTCGCCCCGGAGCGCGACCGGGCAGCGGTCAGTCGACCAACGCGGAGTTGACCAACTGACGCAGTGAGGTGCGGATCGGCAGCGCGCTACTGGGCAGCAACTGGGTGAAGAACAGGCAGGTCAGCTCCTCGGCCGGGTCCACCCAGAACGCCGTACTCGCCGCCCCACCCCAGCCGTAGTCACCGACGCTGGCCAGCGTCCCGTACCGAACCGGGTCGAGCACCACCGAGAAGCCGAGTCCGAAACCGACTCCGCGCAGCGGAGTCTCGGCGTAGAGCGGGCGCCCGTAGCTCTCCAGATCGGCCCCACCGGGAAGATGGTTGCGGGTCATGAAGGCGACGGTTCGCGGACTGAGCAGTCGTACCCCGTCGAGTTCGCCGCCCCCGAGCAGCATCTGGGTGAACCGGTGATAGTCATGGCAGGTCGAGAGCAGCCCGCCGCCGCCGGACTGGAAATCCGGCCGCGGGACGGCTGTGCCCAGCTCATCTCCGGGGGTCATCCCGTCGGGGAGTGCGAGATAGAGCCGGGACAGCCGATCAGTGGGGTGGTCCAGCCCGAACGAGGTGTCGGTCATCTCGAGCGGGCCGCAGATTCGCTCGGCGAAGAAGACGGCCAAGGACTGCCCGGACAGCACCTCGACGAGTCGCCCGAGCACGTCGGTGGACACGCCGTAGTTCCATTCCGAGCCGGGTTGGAACAGCAGCGGAAAGCTGGCCCACTGATCGCACACCGCGGCGGAGTCCAGTCCGGGCGGCGTCGACCATTCGTACCCGGCCGCGCGATACATCGCATCGACTGCGGTGCTCCGATGAAACCCGTAGGTGAGCCCGGACGTATGCGTGAGCAGGTGGCGTACCCGAATCGGCTCGCCGGCCGGCACCGTCACCGGCTTGAGATCCGAGCCGGCGACGAACACCCGGGTGTCGGCGAATGCGGGCAGGAAGCGCGAGATCGGGTCGTTGAGCTCGAAGCCGCCTGCTTCGAAGAGCATCATCGCCGCGACCGAGGTGATCGGCTTGGTCATCGAGTAGATCCGGAACAGCGTGTCGGTCTCGACCGGCAGCTGGTCCTCGACGTGCCGGTACCCGCCTGAGGCCAGATAGCCGAGCTGCCCGCGCCTGGTGACGGCGACCAGGTACCCGGGCAGCCGGCCCGCGTCGACGTAGCCCTGGAGGTACCCCTCGAGCCGGTCCAGTCGGCTGGAATCCAGGCCGACCTCGGCCGGGTCGATCTCGACCTTCAACTCGCTCATGCTGGTCTCCGATCGTCAGGTGGTACAACGACTAGTCGCTGAGCGCCCAGCGGCCCACGAGCTGCTCGTGGGCCGCCAGCCGAGCCTGGCTGCGCCCCGGGTCGTGCCTGGCCAGCGCGTCCAGGAGCGCAGTCGACAGCGTCAGCGCCGCGCCGTGCGTGTCGAAGATCAGGTCGGCGCCGACGGGGGCGACCAGGAGGATGTCGACGTCGTCTCGGAAGGGCACCAGGTGGCTGTCCGAGACGACGACGGTGATCATCCCGAGCTCCCGCGCGTGCCGCAGGGCCAGCACGCTCACCAGCGGGTACCGCGGCATCACGTAGGCCATCAGCGCGGTCGCACCGCCGTCGCGCAGGTCGAACAGGTCGTCGTCCAGGGTGCCCGCGTCGGTCAGTACCCGGACGTCGGGGATGATCCGGGACGCGAAGTAGCCCATGTACTGAGCCAGTGCCGACGAGGCGCGGATCCCGAGAATCCCCAACGGGTGCGTCCCGCCGAGCGCCTGCACGGCACGCACCGTTCGGTCACTGTCGAGGGTCCGCTCCAACGCGGCGATGTTGGCCTGCTCGGCGGCCAGGGCCATGCCCAGCGCGCTGCGGCGCTCGGAGACATCCAGCGGCTGGTCAGCGCTCAGGGCCAGCCGCCGCGCCGCCGCGCGAAACTCCGGATAGCCCTGGAACCCCAGGGCCGAGGCCAGCCGAACAACGGTCGGCTGGCTCACCCCGGCCAGCTCGGCGACGTCGACCGTGGACATGAAAGCCACGTCGGGCATCGAGTTCAGCATCGACTGCACGACCCGGCGCTGGGTCGGCGAGAGGCGGTGAGTATGGACGAGGTCGAGCAACCACGCCTCGGTCCGGCCGCGGGCGACGCCGGTGTCGGCCGGGCTGCCGGTGCTGCTGGCGGTGACCTGGGTCATGGC
>JACCUM010000429.1 GCA_013811805.1 Geodermatophilaceae bacterium
GGAGTAGACCTGCGGCCAGACGGTGCGGTTGAGATCGCCGGCCGTTCGCGGGGTACGCCGCGGATTGCCAATCGACTGCTGCGTCGGGTCCGTGACTTCGCCGAGGTTCGCGCCGAGGGCATCGTCGACCTCGCGATCGCCCAGGACGGGCTGGCCCTCTTCGATGTCGACGCCCTCGGGTTGGACCGGCTCGACCAGGCGGTGCTGCGCGCCCTCGTGCAGCGCTTCGACGGCGGCCCCGTGGGCATCGCCACGCTGGCCGTCGCAGTCGGGGAAGAGGCGCAGACCGTCGAAGAGGTCTGCGAACCCTTCCTCGTACGTGCCGGACTGCTGATCCGTACGCCGCGCGGACGGGTGGCCACCCGGACGGCTTGGGAACACCTCGGGATCACCCCACCCAAGGGCACCGCTGGAGCCACTGGGACGGGACTTGCGCCCCCTTCTGCGGCACCATCACTGTTCGACGCCTAGAATGCAGCGGGTCTGGTCGCCGCGCTGCGACCACATACAGACCCCAAGCCATCAGATCCGCAAAGTGAGAAAGAGGCGACCAAGACCCTGTGGGCGATCTAGTGCTGTTCCTTCCGTTCCTCGCGCTGTTCGGCGTGATCATCTATATGCAGACCCGCCAGCGCAAGAAGATCCAGGCCCGGCAGGCGGAGTTGCAGACGGCGCTGCGCGTCGGTACGCCGATCATGTTGACCTGCGGCCTGTACGGTGATGTCGCCGGCCTGGATGAGGCCACCGTGGAGGTGGAGATCGCCCCGGGGGTGGTCGCCACTTTCGCCAGAGCCGCCGTGCTGGAAGTGCGCGGCACCGAGAGCACTTTTGTCGACGACGACGATGACGACGACGCTGACAGCGACGCCGAGAGCAACAGCGAGGCCGACCGCGCGGACACCACGACCGCACGGCCGGCCAAGCCGCTGGCCCACGACGACCCGTCGGCCTAGGCCTGCGCCACAACACACGTAGGTCAGCTCGATGCCCCGCGATCCTGGCCCGAGGGCGGACGTCACGCCGATGCAGAGGCACTGAGCAGACCTCAAGAAGGGATATCCAGCAGTGGCACGTGCGCAAACGCAGACCCGGGGGTACTTCGTCGCCCTTGCCCTGATCATCGCGGCGCTCTACGCGCTGGTGTTCTTCACCGGGGACTCGCCGACCCCCCGACTGGGCCTCGACCTTCGCGGCGGTACGACGGTGACCCTCACCGCCCAGACCCGAAACGGCGGCGCGCCCAGTGCCGAGGAGCTGGAGACGGCTCGTCAGATCATCGAGCGTCGGGTCAACGGCCTCGGTGTGGCCGAAGCCGAGGTGGTCACCGAGGGGGATGCCAACATCGTCATCTCGGTTCCCGGCGACGAGGGGGAGCAGGCGCGCTCGCTGGGTACGACCGCGGAACTGCTGTTCCGTCCGGTCGTCGCCGGCCCTGAGCCGGTGACTCCGGTGGCCCCCGAGGAGTCGGCCGATCCGACGGCCAGTGGTGATCCGCAGGCAAGTGGAGATCCCGCGCTCAGCGGTGATCCGGCGGCCAGCACGGATCCGGCGGCTACCACCGATCCGGCCGCGACCACGGATCCGACTGCGACCGCCGATCCCGCGGTCACGGATGACACTGCGTCGACGACGGATGGCTCTGCGGCCGACCCGGACCGTCCCGCGGTCCCTCAGGAGGAGGCCCAGGCGACCTATGCCGCGCTGACCGAATGCTCCACCGAGGTGGACGCGACGCAGACCTTGACTGACCGTCCCGAGGACTACGTCGCAGCCTGCTCCACCAACGGGACGGAGAAGTACCTGCTCGGCCCGACAATCATCCTCGGCACCGAGGTCGAGGACGCGACTGCTGGACTGGATCCCACTGGGACACAGGGTTGGGTCGTTCAGCTGGACTTCCAGTCGGGCACGCGCTCCACCTGGGCGGAGTACACCGCAGCCAACGTCGGCAACAACGTCGCCTTCACGCTGGACAGCCGGGTGCTATCGGCGCCGGTGATCCAGGGGGCGATCAGTGGAACCACCACGATCAGCGGCACCTTCACGCAGGAGACCGCGACCAGCCTGGCCAACTCACTGAAGTACGGTGCGTTGCCGCTCACCTTCACCCAGTCCACGGCCGAGACCGTCTCTGGGCTGCTGGCTGCGGATCAGCTTCGTGCCGGTCTGATCGCCGGCGGTATCGGCATCCTGCTGGTCTTCGTGTACGCGTTGTTCTACTACCGGCTCCTGGGCCTGGTGACCATTGCCAGCCTGCTGCTGTCGGCGGTCATCGTGTACGCCTGTCTGGTCATCCTCGGCCGACAGATCGGATTCACGCTGAGCCTGGCCGGGATCGCCGGATTCATCGTCGCCATCGGTATCACCGCTGACTCGTTCATCATCCTTTTCGAGCGAATCAAAGACGAAGTGCGCGACGGTCGTTCGATGCGCGCGGCCGTACCCCGGGCGTGGGTGAGTTCGCGGCGGACGATCCTGTCCGCGGACGCCGTGAGCTTCCTTGCCGCCGCCACGTTGTACGTCCTGGCGATAGGTGGGGTGAAGGGATTCGCCTTCACGCTGGGCATATCCACGGTGCTGGACCTCGTGGTCGTGTTCTTGTTCACCCATCCTCTGGTGGCGCTGCTGTCGCGCAACCCGACCTTCGCCTCCCCGCGGGTCTCCGGGCTCGGCCGGCTCCGCGTTGGACCAGGAGCTGCAGGAACCCCCGCCGCCGCCACCGCCGGCGGTGGCTCCGCAGCGGCGGCTCGTTCGAAGACGCCGACCCGACGTACTTCCACGAACAGGGGTGGCAGCTGATGGCCACGAAGTCCGGCTCCGGGAAACCGGGCCGCAAGGCTGCGGTCGGAAGGCCACACGCTGCAGCCGGCCGCCTCAAAGCAGCTGCCGCAAAGGCACCGGCGGCGCAGGCACCGGCAGCCAAGGCCGCCGCGGCAAAGACTCCGGTGGTGCAGATCCCCGCGGCAAAAGCCACGGCGGCAAGTGGTCCAGGGGCAACGGGTCCAGGGGCAAAGGGTCCAGCCGTTCCACCATCGACTCCAGCCAAGCCGGCACCGACGAAG
>JACCUM010000436.1 GCA_013811805.1 Geodermatophilaceae bacterium
TGATCCGAGGCGGGACTCCGCATTTCGAGTACGTCTGCGAGGCCGTCACGTACGGACTGACCCGGGTCGCCTTGGACGAACGGACGCCAGTCGGCAACGGTGTGCTGACCTGCGACACGGTGGAGCAGGCCCGCGATCGTTGTGGAGGGCCCGGCAGTACCGAGGACAAGGGCGCCGAGGCGACGGCCGCAGCCCTGCACACCGCGTTGGCCCTCTCGAAGTTGCGCACCCAGGAGAGTCCGTGACCCAGGCGCAGCCAGGGAAGTCCTTCGATGCCCTCTTCGCCGAGTTGCGGGCCAGGGTCGATGCCGCAGATCCCGACTCCGGGACAGTCTCCGCCCTGTCCGACGGGGTGCACGCAGTGGGGAAGAAGGTGCTCGAGGAAGCCGGCGAAGCGTGGATGGCCGCCGAGCATGAGTCGGCCGAACGCGCGGCGCAGGAGATCTCCCAGTTGCTGTACTGGACACAGGTACTCATCCTGGCGCGGGGGCTGGATCTGGACGACGTTTACGCTCATCTCTGAGTGACGCACCCGTGGAGGCGGCACGTCAGTTCTCCGCCACGAGCTGTCGCACCCGAGGAGGTCGCATGCTGCGCGTAGCCGTACCCAACAAGGGCATGCTGGCCGAGCCGGCCGCCCTCATGCTGCGCGAGTCGGGGTATCGACAACGCGTCAGCACTTCCGAACTGGTGATTCTCGACCCGGACAACGACGTCGAGTTCTTCTATCTGCGCCCACGCGACGTCGCTGTCTACGTCGGGTCAGGGACCGTCGACCTGGGAATCACCGGCCGGGACATGCTCCTCGACGCTCAGGCCGAGGCCGACGAACTGCTCGCGCTGGACTTCGGGCACTCGACGTTCCGTTTTGCCGCACCGGGCGGGAGCCCGTCCACGATCGCGGAGTTGGCCGGCCTGCGGGTGGCCACGGCCTATCCGGGGCTGTTGTCGAAATACCTTGCCGAACTGGGGGTTGTCGCCGATGTCATCGGCCTCGACGGCGCGGTGGAGACCGCCTGCCGGCTCGGCGTCGCCGATGCGGTCGCCGATGTGGTCTCGACCGGTACGACCCTTCGTACGGCCGGGCTGCAGGTGATCGGTGAACCGCTGCTGGAATCCGAGGCCGTGCTGATCCGCCGGCGGCCAGGCGAGGCAGCCGGCTCCGCCGTGACCCAACTCGTCCGCCGGCTAGAGGGGGTGCTCGTCGCCCGGCAGTACGTCCTGATGGACTATGACTGCCCGGTCGAGGTGCTCGAGGCCGCCTGCGAGATCACGCCGGGTCTTGAAGGGCCGACGGTCTCGCCATTACGTAAAGAGGGCTGGGTTGCCGTGCGTTCCATGGTGGCTCGGGCCGACACGAATCGCATCATGGACGACCTCTGGCGAGCCGGAGCTCGGGCGATCCTGGTCACCGACATCCACGCCTGCCGCATCTGACCGGCCCAAACACTAGGACCAGCGAATTTGACTCAGCCGGACGAGGACCGGGCGCGCTCGGCAAGGGCGGCGAGGGCCTTCTCGAAGCACACCTGTGGCGGCTTGACCAATCCGGCGCCGACCTGACCGGTCCCGGCCACCCGCCCGGCCATGCCGGTGTTGATCTGCGGCAGGATGCCGGTCCGCGCGACGCTCAAAACGTCGATCCCGGTCGGCGCGCCGCGGAACTCGAGCACGGGAATGGCATAAGCGGGGTTCTCGGCGACCGTGATGGCAAACATCCGCCGCGTGGTGGCCAGAGCATCCGGAACCGTGCCACCCACGAAACGGACGATCGCTGGTGCGGCCGCCATCGAAAAGCCGCCTACCCCAAGGGTTTCCATGATCGCAGAGTCCCCGATGTCAGGGTTGGCATCATCGGGCCCGTACCCACCCAGGAAGAGCCCGTCCGGCGTCAAGGCCGGGCCGGTGAACCAGGCATCGCCGGTGCCCGACGTCTGGATGCCGAACTCGGTCCCGTTTCGTGCCATGGCCACGACCACGCTCGACCCCGGGAAGTCCCGGGCGGCATCCAGGGCAAGCTTCGCTGCCGGCATCCCGTAGTTGAGGAAGAAGTGTTCGTTGCCGCCGATGAACCGCAGGACCTCGGCCACCTGTACAGCCGGTACTCCGGAGTCGGCGATGGCAGGTGCCAGGTCACGGAGAAACATCAACGACCCGGCCCGATTGCGGTTGTGCCCCTCGTCGCCCATCTGCAGCATCTGGGCGAGGATCGACTTGATGTCGACCGGACCGGACCTGTTCAGCGCCGCTGACAGCACCGGCCCAAGCACATCCCCCATCCAGCGCAGCCGGTCGATCACCTCGGCGGAGTACGCGCCGTAGCGCAGCACCTTGCCCAAGCCTTCGTTCAGCGAGCAGTACGCCGTCCCGCCGTTGATCGGGTCACGCAGTTCCGAGACCCACATCGACGCCGTGGTGACACCGGCCATCGGCCCGACCGCCCGATGGTGATGGCACGGTTCCAAACGGATCCGGCCGGACTCCAGCATGTGCACTGCCTCGTCGGGGTCAGTGGCGAGACCCTCGAACAAGGCTGCACCGATCAACGCGCCGCGCAGCGGCCCCGACGCGTCACCGAACTCGATCGGGGGACCGGCGTGCAGGAAGAGGTCTCGGGGCAGCCCGAGCGCGTCGGCGGCCGGGCGTACATCCACGAGTTCGGCTCCCGCGGACAGGATCCGCTCGGTGGCGCTCCGGTTGGCCGCGACGCGACGAGGGTCAGCAGCCAGGGCCGCCAGGTCCGCCGGATCGCCGAAGGCCGGTGGACGCCAGTCCACCACCTCGACCGCAGTGCCCTGATCGCGCAGGGCTCGAGGGAACAGATCCACTCCGGCGGTGACCACCGACAAGGGTGCGGACAGCAGTGCGCCCAGGGGCCGGCTCATCGCCAGCCCGCCTCATGCACTAAGCGCACCGGTCGGCTCATCGCGCAGACGCCGCGGGGATGGCTCCGCGGGCCAGTGCCAGCGCGTGCCGGGCCGCCTGAGCGTTGGAGGCGAAGACCAGGGCGCCCACGTCGCCCAGCGCGACAGCCTGGCAGTGCCAACTCTGTGGATCGGCATCGGTCCCGCACAAGGACACGATCACGCTCAGCTCGTGACCCCGCTCGCCCATCCGTTGCGCCGCCGCACGCAAGGCCGGTACGAGGGCCTCAGCCGGATTGGGCTCGGCTCCATGACCCAGCACGACATCGACGAGCAGGACCCGCTCACCGTCGGCCGTCCGGCCCAGTCGAGTGATCTGATCCAGGCGCAGGGTCGGGTCGATCATCGGATGCGCCCGGCCCTGGGTCAGCTCATCCTCTCCGAAGTCCACGATGACGTGAGAGCTACCGGACAACGCTTCGGTGGCGGGCACGGCTGCAGGCCCCAGGTTGGTACTGATCGGAGCGAGTTCGTCGATCAGGAGGAGCGCTTCCGCGGCCAAGGTGCCACCGGCGAAGTAACCGTGCAGTTGCGCTGGTTGACCCGGGCGCTGGTCCTGTCCGATCACCGGCCACGAGGGCGCGCTCGCGCTCACGGCAGCCAACACCGACTCCACCGCCTGAGTGAGGTCCGGCTGCCCGAAGCCGAGCAAGGCGAACTGCACCGGCGTGCTGAACCCATCGGTCAACGTTCGGAGGCGTTGTGTCACCTGATCATCGGGCGGCTTGGAGACGAGAACGATGAGGTCGGTATCGGGATCGGCATCCAGGGCAATGAGCGCGAGTTCAGCCCCCAGGCCACCGACCCGCTCGGAGAGATCTCGCCCACCCAGGCCCAGAAGATGGCTCACGCCGACTCCTGCTGTCTCCAGCAGCGAACTGATCTGCTGGGCACCAGTGCCGCTGGCGGCGACGATGCCGACCGGCCCACGGCGTACGACGTTGGCGAAGCCCAGCGCGACTCCGCTGACGATCGCGGTGCCGCAGTCAGGCCCCATCACCAGGACTCCGGCGTCCCGGCCGGCGCGCTTGAGCGCGATCTCGTCCTCGACGCTGACCCCGTCGGAGAAGATCATGACGTTCCGACCGGCGGCCACTGCGTCGAAGGCCTCGATCGCGGCGTACGGTCCCGGAACGCTGATCAGAGCCAACGCGGCGTCGCTGTCGGCGAAGGCTGCACCGATGGTGGCCGGTCGCAGGTCCTCACCACTGTCGATCCCTCCTGAGGAGGCGGTGCGAGCGGACAGCGCAGTTGTCAGGGCCGCAAGCCCAGCATCGATCCCAGTCTGGTCCTCCGCGCGTACGGCGATCAGCAGTTGCGCCGGGACTGCCTGCGGCACAACGAATCCCATGCCCTCGGCGAGTTCGAGATTCAGCGGGGTGGCCATAGCTATCAAGGCCACACGTACACCGGTGATACCGGCGACCGTGCGGCTGGCCTGCATGAGTGTTACCGAGTCGTAGTACTGCCCCTGCCGGCACTCCACATGGTCGAGACCCGAGGTCACCCCCGACCCCGGATGGTGCGGCTGGTGAGGTCGACGGCGGCGCTGAGACCAAGGCCCAGGGCGATTCCGCTGGTGTGCCCGACAGCGAAGAGGCGCTCCAGAGCGCCGTGCAGCCGGCCGGTCCCGGCGAGAGCTTGGATGACGGTTCCGAGTTCGCTGTTCACCTGACCCAGCGTCGCATGCCGCAGCAGGGCAAGCGACAGGTCGGTGGTGCGCCCCGGTGCGAGCGCGAGGATTCCCGCACCGATTCGCCCGGCCTGCGGGTGTCCCAGCAAGGTGAGCCCGGCCAGCACCCCGCACAACAGGTCGTCTCCGGCCGGCGTCAGGCCTGGACCGAGGCCGATCATGCGCTGGCTGGCCCGTAGGGCCGCGGTGACGTCAGTGCGGCGTAGCGCAGCCCGCAGCGCCCCCAACTGACCGCACAGCTCGACGGGCACGTCGCGGACCGGACCGTGCAGGCGCTCACTGACCGCCGCCCGTAGCTCCCGCAGCCCCTCAGGTAGGAGGGCCGGTGCGATCGCGGGCAGCCGCGGCCGCGGGTCCCACCAACCCGAGGCGCACACGGTCAACGCACCGACCGTGATCCGCCCTTCGCCGACGAATGCATCGAGTGCACCATGACTGCTGATCAGCGGCCGGTGGGTGGCGGGCCGATGAAGAATCGCGCCTAGCGGTAGGCGGCTGGCGTCACTGGTCAGGATCGCGACGACACCCGACTGCCGGCGGATGCCGGTCTCCGCGGTGTTCCGGTCGGCGTAGGGCAGTGGTTCAGCGCGCAGATAGATGGCGGTCGGGAAGATCGAGATCACGGTGGCAGAGCGCAGCGGTCCGCGGAGCAGATCGGCAATGCCGGTGCTGGCCAAGGCAGGAGCCGCCGCTAGGTGTGCGGACGACGCACTCCGTGATGCGGAGCGGGTATCGGCCGAATCTAAAGCTAGGGCGCTACTCATTGAACGCGAAACTAGTCCGGCATGATCGTCTGGCGTATGGTCAAAAGTGCCAAGATCGAGCCGACTGGTGGTGAAAGAGTGCTAGTTGATCATGCGAGCCATGCAGCCAGTAACGAGCCGTCCACACCTGGTGATCAACATGGCCGAAGCGCGGTCTCCGGGATCTCCGTAGCCGAGGTGCTGGGGCTGTCCAGCTTGCGTACCGCGCGGCTTGTTGCCGGCGCTTCCGGTCTACATCGGATAGTCCGCCGGCTCAACGTCATGGAGGTCCCCGACGTCCTGCCCTGGGTCAAGGCCGACGAACTGATCCTGACCACCGGGTATCCACTGCGGCAGAGCCCGTCGAGCCTGATCGGCCTGGTCGGTGATCTGGACGACAGAGGGCTGGCTGCTTTCGCCATCAAGCTGGCTCGCTACGTCGACGAACTTCCGGCGCAGATGCTTGCCGACGCCGACCGGCGTGGCTTTCCGGTCATCCTGTTGCCCGACGACGTCGGCTTCGACGACATCCTGAACCAGGTACTCACCGAGATCCTCAACAAGCAGGCAGCAGCACTGGCTCACTCCGACGAGGTGCACCGCGCCATCATGGCCACCGTCTTGGCCGGCGGCGGTCTGGACGAGGTCACCGCCAAGGCAGCGACCTTGTTGTCCCAAGCTGATGTGGTTGCCATCGGGACCGAGGGCGCCATCCTGGTCAGCGCAGGCCCCGAGGGCGAGCGGATGTCAGGCATGGCCGAACTAGTGAAGGCCGAGTTACCCGCCCGCGGCGTGGTCAACCTCGCCGGCGGCGGTACGGCGATCGTTGTCCCGATCACGGCGGGGGACTTCGAACACGGGTGGCTGCTCGCTGCGCGGCGAGATGGCATGCACGCCACGGACACCTTAACGATCCTCGAACGCGCAGCGGCCGCTGCTGCACTGACGATCACCCAGAAGTTGGCCGTGACCGCGGTCGAGACCCGGTACCAGAGTGATCTGTTTCGTGATCTGGTCGAGGGTCGTCTCGACGACATGGAAAGGGTGTTGGACCAGGCCAGATGGTTCGGCTGGAAACTGCAGGCGTCCCTGGTGCTCACCGTGACGACCGTGCAACCGGTTCCGGACCAGTCGCCCCGAAGTCGCCGGGATGATCTGGAGCGTTTTGCGGCGGCGTGGCGGTCGGCACTCGAGGGCCACATCGCCGGCGCCGCTGTGGTCGTCGTCTCCGACCAGGTGCTCACGCTGCTGCCGGTCGACCAGCCCGCGGCCGACGGCACTGGCGCGTCCGACCAGGCAACGGTGCCGGCGGCCGCTGACCTGATCGCCGGAGTCGGAGCACGGGTTCATGCAGACCGGCACGGTGCCCCGACGCCGGCCAGTACCGGCATCAGCCGCCCGGTCACCTCACTCTCGGAGTTACCCGCTGCGTATTCCCAAGCGCGCCGCGCCGCGCAGGTCGGCCTTCAGACGCACGTTCCCGGCGCGGTGATCTCGTTCGACTCGCTGGGGGTGCTGCGGCTGCTGTCGCTCATTCCGGATTCCGGGGAGCTGCGGTCCTACCTTGCCGAGGTACTCGGGCCCTTGGTGCCCGACGCAAGCTCGGAGCACAGCGACCTGCTCGAGACGTTGCGCGTCCTGCTCGAGGCGAATCTCAACGTGGCAGAGGCGGCCCGCAGCCAGCATTTCCACTACAACACGCTGCGCTACCGGATCGGCAAGCTCGAACGGCTGCTCGGCCCGTTCATGACCGACTCGTCGGTACGGCTGAATGTCCAGTTGGCGCTGCATCTGATCGACGTGCACGGGCTCACCTGAGTCTTCGATCGGATCGGCACGTCGTCCGGTGCCCTTCACAAGCGGCGGTGGGGGCGGCACACTGCCCGATGATCGACACCCTCGATGATTTCCTCGAAGGGTGATCTCGTTGCAGGAGGCCCGGAATGGCGTTCAGTTGGAAGCTCTACGGTGACGGGAAGACCCCGCCCATCGGGGAGTCGGTGGCCCCTGACGAGCGATTGACCTGGGCCCGCACCTCCGGGATCGGCGCCCAGCACGTGGTTGCCATGTTCGGGGCCACATTCGTGTTCCCGCTCATCATGGGCCTGGATCCCAACCTCGCGATCATGATGAGCGGGATCGCGACGATCATCTTCCTGCTCATCGTGCAGGGAAAGGTGCCGAGCTACCTGGGCACCAGCGCGTCCTTCGTCGGTGGGGTCTTCGCGATCCGAGCCGGCGGCGGGGACAGCGGCGACGTGGTCGGCTCGATCCTGATCGCCGGAGTCGTGCTGGCCATCGTCGGCCTGATCATCCACTACGCCGGGGCCCGGGTGCTCAACAAGATCCTGCCGCCGGCAGTGACCGGCGCGGTGGTCATGCTGATCGGATTCAACCTCGCGCCGGTGGTCGCCGACATCTACTGGCCGCAAGACCAGTGGGTTGCGCTGGCCACCATGGCCTTCGTCATCGTGGCTGCCCTTTCATTGCGCGGTTTCCTGGCCCGCATCTCCATCCTGCTCGGGCTCGTCTTCGGCTTCGTCCTGTCCTGGATCCTCGACCAGACCGTGGGAGAGATCACCTCACTGATGCCCGCAACGGGCGAGGTTGGGCCACACCTGCGCACCAACTTCTCAGCCGTCGGTGACGCGCCCTGGTTCGGCCTGCCCGAATTCACCGCCCCGAGCTTCTCGATCAACTTCAGCCTGCTCGTGCTCCCCGCGGTGATCGCTCTGGTCGCCGAGAACACCGGACACGTCAAGGCCGTCGCCGAGATGACCAAGCGCGACCTGGACCCGGTGCTGGGTCGGGCCATCTTCGGTGACGGAGTCGCCACCGTCGTCGCCTCCTCCGTGGGCGGGTCACCGACGACCACCTACGCGGAGAACATCGGGGTCATGGCCGCCACCCGGGTCTACTCCACCGCTGCGTACTACGTCGCTGCGCTCGTGGCCATCCTGTTCGGCCTGATTCCCAAGTTCGGCGCGCTGGTCGCAGCCACGCCGGGCGGCGTGCTGGGCGGGATCACCGTGGTGCTGTACGGGATGATCGGCCTGCTGGGAGCCAAGATCTGGAAGGAGAACCGGGTCGACTTCGCAAACCCGATCAACCTCGTCCCGCTGGCCGCGGGCATCATCATCGCGATCGGCAACGTGACATTGGTATTCACCGACACGTTCAGTCTCAGCGGGATCGCCCTGGGCACGATCGTGGCAGTGGCCGGCTGGCACCTCGCTCGGGTCCTGGCTCCGGCCGAACTCCAGGAGGCCCTGACCACAGAGGGCAGACTCGCCGGAGAGGGCGACGCCGTTGGTGCCACCCGGGCGGGCAGGCGGAGCGGACTGCACGATGATGCGCCCACTCGTGCAGCGTCCAGGACGGCGAACGACAAGCGGGCAGATACGGCCCGGACCGGGTCCGACAGTTCCCGCTCCGGTCCGTCGGGCAATGCCGGATCACGACCTACCAAGGCAGTCCGGAAGAAGCGGTGACGTAGTCGTCGCCGACGAGTGGGTGGTGCTGCTCGACGAGCAGCGCCGTCCGATCGGCTCGCAGCTCAAGTCCGAGGTGCACCATGCCGGTACGCCGCTGCATCTGGCTTTCTCCGTGCACCTTTTCGACCACGAGGACAACACGTTGCTGACCCGACGCGCCGTGACCAAGCGGACGTGGCCGGGCGTCTGGTCGAACGCCTGCTGTGGGCATCCGGCACCAGACGAAGCCATGCACGATGCGGTGCGTCGTCGCCTGGCCAGCGAGCTGGGCCTGGTTCCCGAGTCCATGGCGCTGGCCCTTCCCGATTTCGCTTACCGGGCAGTGGATGCCGGTGGTGTGGTGGAGAACGAGGTGTGTCCGGTGTTCACCGCTCAGGTCGCCGGTCATCGACCCACCCCGCTGGTCGATCCCGACGAGGTCGTCGACTGGATGTGGCTGCACCGCCCCGAAGCGACCTACTTGGGCCGTGAACATCCGCGGCTGCTCAGTCCTTGGTCGGTACTGCAGCTCGCCCAGCTCGAGGAGCGAAGGTCTTGACCATCGGGGAGTTCCAGGAGATCTTCCGAGTCCGCTTTGATGGCAGGGTGAGGCTCCGATGAAACCCCCACCTTTCGGCTATGCCGCGCCGTGCACCCTGGAGGAAACACTGGGCCTGCTGGCCGAGTTGGGTCACGATGCAAAGGTGCTGGCTGGGGGACAGAGCTTGATCCCGCTGCTGTCCATGCGGCTGACCGCTCCACACACACTCGTGGACATCAATCGGATACCCGGCTTGGGCGGTATCTCGATCACCCCGAAAGGGTCGGTGGTCGTCGGCGCCCTGGTACGGCACGCCGAACTGCTCGCCGACGAGTCGGCCCACTCGGCAAATCCGCTGCTGCGCCGAGCGACCAGCCAGGTGGCCCATCCGGCGATCCGTAACCGTGGCACCACCTGCGGCTCGGTGGCGCACGCCGATCCGTCGGGTGAGATGACGGCGATTCTCGCAATCACCGGTGGGAGCGTGCGGGTCGCCTCCGCCGGAGGGGGGCAACGGGACGTCAGCGCTACGGACTTCTTCCTCGGCCCGCTGGAGAGCTCTCTGCGCCCGGACGAGCTGGCGGTGTCGGTGCGCTTCGGCGCACCAGCGGCGCGGACCGGGAGCGCCTTCCTCGAGCTGGCCCGGCGCCGAGGGGACTACGCGATGTGCGGGGCCGCAGTGACGGTCACGCTCGACGAGGATGGCGCGGTGAGCGATGTACGTGCTGCCTATCTTTCGGTCGGACCGGTGCCAGAGGTGCACGACCTCTCCGCGGCTGTGACCGGCCAGCCGTACGCCTCCGCGGACTGGGTCGCCGCCGGAGCCCTTGCTGCCTCCTTGGTCGACCCCGAGGGCGACCTGCATGCCAGCGCGGACTACCGCCGGCGGCTCGTCGCCGTACTCACCGAACGCGCGCTGGCGCAGGCAGCTGCCGACGCCGTCGCACGGACCCAGGAGGCCGCGTCATGTCTCTGATCGAGGAGCAGTTCACGGTCAGCCTGTCGGTCAACGGCACGACCAGGCCGGTCACCGTTCCGGCTCGCCGCCTGCTCTCCGACGCCATTCGTCACGATCTGGAACTCACCGGTACCCACGTCGGTTGCGAGCACGGGGTCTGTGGCGCGTGCACAGTCCTGCTCGACGGCGCGCCGGTACGCAGTTGTCTGATGTTCGCCGTACAAGCCGAGGGGCACGCGATCACCACGGTCGAGGGTCTTGCCGACGCGAACGGTCGATTGCATCCGGTCCAGGAGGCGTTCCGGGACTGTCATGGTCTGCAGTGCGGGTTCTGTACTCCCGGCTTCCTCACCACGATCGCCGCCGCCCTGGAGGAGTACGAGCCGGGCGCGGACGTCAGCGACGAGGAAGCGCGAGAGATCGTGGGCGGCAACCTCTGTCGCTGTACGGGCTACCAGAACATCGTCAAGGCCGTCGGGCGGGCTCAGGAGATCCGAACCGAGCGCGCCGGCCGAGCCGACGGGGACGCAGCCACCTCGGCCGGCCGATGACCACCAAGCTTTTCGGCGAGCCGATCGTGCGTCGCGAGGACGCGCGGCTGATCGTCGGCCGGGGTCGCTACCTCGACGACATCGGCCACTTCGCGCTCGGAGTGGCCTTCGTCCGCAGCCCACATGCCAATGCTCGGATCATCGACATCGATGTCTCTGGCGCCGTCGACATCGACGGCGTGCATGCGATCTACACCTACGAGGACCTCGACGGCCCGATGGCGCAACCGCTCCCGGTTCTCATCCCGCACCCTGATCTGACCGCACCTCGGACCGGCTACGCGTTGGCCAACGGATCGGTCAGCCACGTGGGCGAACCGATCGTCATGGTCGTGGCCGACGACAGGTACCTCGCCGAGGACGCCGCAGAGCGGATCGCCGTCGAGTACGAGTTCCGGACTCCGGTGGTCGGAGTCGAGGCCGCGGAGCGGGCCGAGCATGCTGTGCACGAGGACATTCCGGACAATGTGGCGGCCCGACTGGTGCAGGAGTTCGGGAACGTGGGGGCGGCCCTTCGGGATGCGCCGCACACGGTGAGCTTCACTCAGACGATCGAACGCAGTGCCAGCATGCCGTTGGAGGGCAAGGGTGTTCACGCCCGGTGGGATGCGGTGGACGAGTCGCTGCGGGTCTACAGCTCCACCCAGACGTCCACCTCGGTACGCGCCGCGATCGCCATCAAGCTCGACCTGTCCGTGGACCGCGTCGAGGTGATCGCCCCGGATGTGGGTGGTGGCTTCGGGGTCAAGATCGTGCACCCCTGGCCGGAGGAATTGCTCGTCCCGTGGGCTGCGATCCGGCTGGGTCGGGAGGTCAAATGGGCCGAGGACCGGCGCGAGCACTTCATCTCCTCCGCGCACGAGCGGGGTCAGCTGCAGCGAATCACCGCCGGGTACGACGACGAGGGTCGCCTTCTGGCGTTGGATGCGCATATCCTGCACGATCACGGGGCCTATACCCCGTACGGCATCGTCGTGCCGATCATCACCAGTACCCAGCTGTTGGGGCCCTACCGGCTGGCGAACTACCGCTGCCAGGTCGACTCGATGTACACCAACACGGTCATCGTCACTCCCTATCGCGGCGCGGGGCGACCGCAGGGCTGTTTCGCGATGGAACGGACCATGGACCGGATCGCCGACGAACTCGGGCTGGACCGGGCGAAGGTACGCGAGATCAACCTGATCCGCGCGGACGAATTCCCCTGGGATCACCACCTGATGTTCCAGGACGGCCGCCCGCTGATCTACGACTCGGGCGACTACCCCTCGATGCTGACCAAGCTTCGAGAGCTGGTGGGCTGGGAGGACTTCGAGGCACGCCGAGCGGCTGCTGCAGCGCGAGGCCGGTGGCTCGGCATCGGCATGGCGCTCTATGTCGAGGGCACCGGCGTCGGTCCGTACGAGGGCGGGCACGTCCAGGTGCTGCCGTCGGGCAAGGTGCTGGTCTCCACGGGTCTGACCAGTCAGGGCCAGGGGCACGAGACGGCATTTGCTCAGGTGGTCGCCCAGGAACTCGGTGTGCCGATCGAGGACATCGAGGTCCATACCGGGGATACCCGACGGTTCGCCTACGCGGTGGGCACCTTCGCCTCGCGGGCCGCGGTGATGAGCGGCAATGCGGTCGCCCTGGCCGCGCAGGCAGTTCGGGCCAAGGCGCTGCGCATTGCCGCCGAGGTGCTCGAGGTCGACGTGGCCGACCTCGACATCGTCGATGGAGTCGTCGGCGTGCGCGGGGATCCCGGTGCCGTGCTACCGCTGGCCTCGATAGCGGTCCTGTCCAACCCGCTGCGCTACGCCTTCGACGAGGCTTCCAAGGCCGCCACCCAGTTCGCCCGATTCGCATCCGACGAGCAGCCCCCGGTCGCCGACGACGACGAACCCGGCCTCGAGGGACGCGACTACTACTCGCCAGTGCGCTCGACCTTCGCCAGCGGCGCGCACGCGGTCATCGTCGAGGTGGATCCAGGAACCTGCGCGGTGACGATCGAGAAGTACGCCGTGGTGCATGACTGCGGCCGGCTGATCAACCCGCGGATCGTCGAGGGCCAGATCCACGGTGGGGTCGCCCAGGGGGTGGGCGGGGCGCTGTACGAAGTGATGGCCTACGACGACATGGGCCAGCTGCAGAACGCGTCGTTCATGGACTTCCTCATGCCCTACGTCTCGGAGGTGCCCCAGCGGATCGACATCGGGCACCAGGAAACCCCGTCGCCGCTGAACCCGTTGGGGATCAAGGGCGCTGGCGAGGCCGGGGTCATTCCTGGGTCGGCCGCTATCGCGGCGGCGCTCGAGGATGCGCTGGGGATCCGGATCACGCAGATGCCGTTGGGTCCGAGTCAGCTCTTCGACCTGATCCGCGCGGCAGGAGACGGCCACGCCGACCATACGTTCAACCACGCCCGCAGGAGCCAGGAAGAGAGCGCATGAAGCTTCAGGGGACGGCCACGTTGCATGCTGACCGGGAGCAGGTCTTCGCCGCCCTGACCGATCCAGGTGTGCTGGCCCGATGCATCCCAGGATGTGAATCCCTCGACCGCACCGGAGTGGACAGCTACAAGATGACGGTCTCGGCCGGGGTCGGCGCGATCCGCGGCCGTTACGACGGGAAGGTGACTCTCACCGATCTGGTCCGGCCGGAGGGCTACGTCATGAACGCCCAGGGAGCCGGAGGTGCCGGCACGGTCGATGCCACCTGCCGGATCGACCTGGTCAGCGACGGCGATCAGACCCAGCTGACCTACTCCGCCGACGCAACCGTCGGCGGGCCGGTGGCCGGGGTCGGGCAGCGGATGATCTCGGCGGTCGCCAAGCGGATGGCCGGCCAGTTCTTCTCCGCCGTCGACGACGACCTCACCGGCGCGCAAACACCGCTGGAGCCGGTAAGCGGTGCCTCGGCTGAGTCGGCTGGAGCGCCGGGGGATAGTGCTGTCCAGCGCGGGTATGCCAGCTACCTGCCGGCCCGGCGGCGTGGCGAGCTGGTTCCGGTGGACGCTCGACCACTGCTCCTGGCCGGTGCGGGTGGCGCGCTGATCGCGCTGCTCGGTGCCGCAGTTGGCGGCTGGCTGGCGCGTCGAAGCCGCTGATGTCCCGCAGAATTCGGGTCGGCATCGACACGGGGGGCACGTTCACCGACGTCGTGGCCGTCGACGAGGACACCGGCGAGTTGGTCACTACCAAGACACCGTCCACGCCGGCAGACCCGGCTCAAGGATTCCTCACCGCCATCGACAAGATCCTGGGGGTGCTCGGGGTCGGGGGAGAGGCCCTGACCGCAGTCAGCCACGGCACGACCGTGGCCACCAACAAACTCCTCGAGGGCAAGGTGGAGAACCTCGGGTTCATCACCACCGAGGGCTACCGCCATCTCCTGGAGATCGCGCGGCAATCCGTACCCGACGGCTACGGCAACTCCTACTTCTGGGTCAAGCCAGCCCGGATCGTCCCGGCTGACCGCGTCAAGACCGTACGTGGACGGCTGGCGGTGGACGGCAGCGAGATCCGGCCCTTCAACCACGACGACGCGGTACGCGCGGCCCGGTTCTTCCGGGACTGTGGGATCACCACCATCGGCGTTTGCTTCCTGCACTCCTACGCCGACCCCGCCCATGAACTCGCCATGCGGGACGTGCTGAGTGCGGAACATCCGGAGGCGGTGGTCAGCATCTCGAGCGAGGTGCTGCGGGAGTATCGCGAGTACGAGCGTGCGATCACGACCCTGGTCGATGCCGCCGTCAAGCCGAGCATCACCTCCTACGTGGCCAACATCGCGCACCGCCTGGCCGAGTTCGCCACCTCCCAATCGACCGGCGCTGAAGGAGCAGGAACCCGGGATGTGCCGTTCTACGTGATGAAGTCCAACGGCGGTGTGCTCTCGGCGGCCGAGGTAGTCCACCAGCCGATCACCACAGTCCTGTCCGGTCCGGCCGCGGGCGCGCTGGGGGCCGGCCTCATCGCCAAGGCCGCGGGTGTGCGGCAGGTCCTCACCTGCGACGGCGGCGGCACGTCGACCGATGTGACTGTCGTGATCGACGGGCAGCCCGCGCTGACGACCGAGGGCACGGTAGGCGCCTATCCCAGCAAGATCCCGATGATCGACGTGGTCACGGTGGGCGCCGGCGGTGGGTCGATCGCCTGGCTGAGCCCCGAGGGCACGCTCAAGGTCGGACCGCAGTCCGCGGGTGCTGATCCCGGGCCGGTCTGTTACGGCAAGGGCGGTGCCGAGCCGACGATCAGCGACGCCCATGTGCTGCTCGGCCGGATCCCGCCGCACCTACTCGGTGGCGAGATCCCCTTGGATGCCGATGCGGCGCGCCAGACGATCGAATCGCTGGCGGGCAAGCTCGGTCGATCGGTGGAGGAATGTGCCACCGGGATCCTGGAGATCTCCGCCTGGAACCAGGCCAACGCGTTGCGCCAGGTCTCGGTCAAGCGCGGTCTGGACGTCCGGGATTTCACGCTGGTGACTTTCGGCGGTTCGGGCTCCCTGTTGGCCTGCCGGCTGGTCGACATCCTGGGCCTGGCCGGAGTCCTGGTGCCGCCCAATCCCGGCAACGTCTCGGCGTTCGGGTTACTCACCGTCGACGTACGCAACGACTATGTCCGTACCCACGTCGTGCGCCAGGATCGGCTCGACCCGGCCAGGCTCTCGGCCGTGTACGCCGAACTGCAGGTCGACGCAGACTCGGCGTTGCAACGGGAGGGCTTTCCGGCGGGGGAACGCGGCTTCGTTCGTACGGCCGATGTGCGCTACTACGGCCAGGCCTTCGAGGTCCGGGTCGAGGTCGGCGACGGAGAACTGGAACCGGCCGTGATCGAACAGGTGGCCGCGGCCTTCCACGCCGAGCACCGGCGGTTGTACGGCTACCACTTCGCCGACGATCCACGCCAACAGGTGGAGTGGGTCAATGTCAGGGTGACCGGAATAGGCCCGATTCGCAGTCCTGACGTGGGGCCGATCGAAGCTGGCTCCGGAGCGGACAGCGCTCGAACCGGGACCCGCCGGGCCTACTTCGACGACTGGGCCGACGTGCCGACCTACGAACGATCCCGGCTCGGCGCGGAGGACATGATCGAGGGACCGGCGGTGATCGAGGAGTTCGGGTCCACGGTCCCGCTGCATCCAGAGTTTCGGGCCGACGTCGACCGCTTCGGCAACCTCCGCATCGTCCGGAGCTCGTCATGAGTCGCGGATGGACCCAGCATCCGTACGGGTACCGGCTCACCGCGATCGCCGTCGCCGACGTGGACCCGGTGCTGGTCGAGATCATCCAGGGTTACCTGGCCAGCGTCGAGATGGAGGTGGAGACCGCGATCGCCCGCACCTCCCGCTCGCCGATGATCCGGGACGCACATGACTTCCGAGCGGGTATCCACGACCGCCACCTGCGCAAGCTGACCGGACGGTCGTACTCGGCGCTGGTGCACCCGATCGCGCGGGACTTCCCGCCGGAGACGATGCGCCCGGGCGACGTGTTCTTCCACAACGACGTGTACGAGTCGGAGGGCGGGATCGGACACCTGCCCGACCTGTGCGTCACCGTGCCGGTCTTCGCCGACGATGCGGACGGCGCGCCGTACGTCGTGGCCTTCGTCCAGGCGTTCGGCCATCACGACGACATCGGCGGATCGGTGCCGGGGTCGATGCCGTCCAACGCGACGACTGCCTTCCAAGAGGGCCTGATGGTGCCGCCGATCAGGCTGTGGGCGCAGGGAGTCCCGAACGTTGCCGCCCTGCGGATCATGACCCGGAACTCGCGCATGCCGGAATCCCTTGCCGCCGACCTCGATGCGGAATGCTCGGCCTGTCTGATGGGAGCACGAAGGCTCGGCGAACTCTTCGACCGCTATGGAGTCGAGCCTGTTGAATCTGCTTTCGACGCGATCCTGGACAACACCACGGCGACCTACCGTCGGGAGATCCTGGCCAAGATCCCGATCGGGCGCCACGTCTGGGAGGACTACGCCGAACACGACGGCGTCGACCCGCCTCGACTGCATGCCCAGCGGATCACCATGACCCGGACCGGGCCCGACGACCCGGAAGGGGACCGGCTGATCCTGGACTTCACCGGGACGAGCCCGCAGGCCAAGGGCCCGATCAACCACGTGGGCGACTTCGCCGACGGCACGTTTCTGAAGAAGTGGCTGGCGCCGATCCTGCGCAACCTCGCGGACACCCCGGAGCGAATGGCCGAACTCGACGTCAATGAGGGCGTAGTCCCGTTGATCGAGCTGCGCTTTCCCGAGCCCGGAACGTTGCTCACCCCGGTGTTCCCTGCTCCCACGAATGCGCGCACATTCGTGATCCTGAGGCTGCTCGGGGTGCTTGCCGGAGTGATCGCGAAGGCGGTCGATGGCCGGATGCCGGCCGATCAGGAGACGATCCGCTACACCGGGGTGTACGGACAGGATGCCGACGGCCAGCCCTACCTGATGCGCGAGGTCCTGGGCGGCGGTTCGGGCGGTCGTTATTACGCCGACGGCGAGGACACCATCCATGTCGTACCGGACTCGCGGAACCTGCCGACCGAGTTCAGCGAGTCGCGGTTTCCGTTCGTCGTCGAGTCGCTGGGCTTGGCGGTCGATTCCGGTGGGGCGGGCCGCTTCCGGGGCGGACTGGGCTACGAGAAGCACATCCGGATGCTGCTGCAGGCGCACTTCATGTCGATCGCCGACCGATCCATCTTGGCGTGCTGGGGGGTCAACGGAGGCCAGGCCGGTCGCTCGTTCCAAGTGACTGCCGACCCCGGCGGCCCGAACGAACGCGAGGTCGACGCGCTCGCGGATGCCGAACCGCTGGCCTCGTGCGAGGTCGTGCGGATCCGGACCACCGGCGGCGGCGGATGGGGGGATCCACTCGACCGGCCGGTATCCGAGGTGCTGCGCGACGTGGCCTGGGGCAAGGTCTCGATCGAGGGCGCGCGTACGGACTATGGCGTGATCGTGACCGGCGATGAGGCAGTCCCGTCCTGCGACGAGCCGGCGACGGACTCGCTGCGCGCTGGGCGCCGAGCAGCGCGCAGCGGCGACGAACCGTTCTTCCACCGCGGTCCGGGTTACGCTCGACTGTCCGGGGGCAGCCCGTACCCCGACGTCGACGTGCTCTGAGCGATTGGAAACGGTCACGCCGCGATGCCAGACGGCACCAGCACGCACGATGTGGAGCTGGGCCCGGACCAAGTGATCAAGCCGTTTCGCTGCTGGGACCGCGGCGAGCCAGCTCGCGAGTGGGGCGCGCTCTTGCTGCTGAACGAGTTCGCGCCGGGCCTGGCACCGGCGCCGTTGGAGGTAGACCTGGCCGGCGACCCCCCGCAGGTCACCATGTCCCGCCGTCCGGGTGTGCCGTGGGGCTCCGGCGCGGGAGGTCCCGCGCCCGTGGAGTCGATAGCTGCGGCCGTTGGGTTCCTGCACCGCTGCGTCCCCGCCGCTGCGCTTGCGGCTACACCTCTTCGCGTCTGGAGCCCAGCCGAGGCGATCGCGCAAGTACGGTCGTCCTCCGGCGAGTTGCCGACCGTCTTGCCCGACCCGGTCGTCCAGCACGCATGCCGCGAGGGCGCCAGGTGGCTGGACGGGTCGTCGCTGGACGCGGCGCTCGCCGCTGACTTCGACCCGGTGCTGGGGCAGGCCGACGGTAACCTCGCGAACCTCCTGTGGGACGGGATCAGGGTCCGGTCGGTCGACTTCGAGGACTCGGGACGCAGTGACCGAGCATTCGAGCTTGCCGACTTCGTCGAGCATGTGTCGGGACTGGTCACCGACGATCTGGACAGCGACAAGCTCGTTGAGGCCTTCGACCTCGACCCCGCGACGGAGCGCAGGTTGCACAAGTACCGGCGGCTCATGACCTGTTACTGGTTGCGGATGTTGCTCCCGGACGGTCCGGCGCATCTCCGCAAGCCCTCAGGATCCCTACATCGACAGGCCACGCGGGTGCTCGAGCGCCTCGCGTCGGTGTGCGGCGGGCTGCGTCCGGGTTTCCAGCACAACGGTGCATCCCTGCAGAACGCAGCGGCTATATCGCATGACTGCTCATCGGGTGACTGTCACGATCGTGGGATGAGCGAGGACGGACCATTCGGCGACCTGTCAGTCACCGATGTCCTCGTCGTACCCGCACGGGCCCTGCAGTGGCGCTTCTCCCGGTCTTCGGGACCTGGTGGGCAGGGCGTGAACACCGCGGACTCCCGGGTCGAGCTGTCCGTACACGTGCCGACGATCCCGGGCTGGCCGGAGCCGCTGATCGAGACAGTCCTGGATCGCCTCGGCGACCGACTCATCGACGGAACGCTCACCGTCGCCGCCTCGGAGTACCGCCAGCAACTGCGCAACCGCGAGGCCGCTCGGGCCCGGATCCAGACGCTGTTGCGCGAGGCGGTGCGCCCGGCCGGGCCGCGACGTCGGCCGACCAAGCCGAGCCGCGGTGCCCGCGAGCGGCGGCTGGACGACAAGCGCAGGCGGTCCCGGCTCAAGCAGGATCGCCGAGCCGAAGACTGAATCGACATCGAGCCACGTTTGCCTACCAGGCGCGGTGACGCGCCGCTGACGACGCTGGCGTGTCGGCGTCTCAGAGAGGCAAAGCGAGCACCCGCTAGCGTGCGGTCAGTGAAGAACGCCGGGGGCCCCGGTCCGCTTAAGGGTGCCGCGCTGATCGGCGTGCTCGCGGCTGGCGGCGCGGCTGTCCTGTTCGGCATCAACGCGACGGTCAGCAAGCTGGCGCTGAGCTCGGGGCTGTCCTCGCTCGATCTCGTCCAGCTCCGGTCGATGGGCTCGGCTGTGATCCTGATGCTGTTCCTCCTGCTGACCCGCCCCGCGACCCTTCGGGTACGGCCGCGAGAGCTCGGGTTCCTGGTCCTCGCCGGGATCATCGGGATCGGCCTGGTCCAGTGGTTCTACTTCGTGGCCATCTCCCGGCTGCCGGTCGGCATCGCGCTCCTGCTGGAGTACCTCGCTCCCGTCCTCGTCGTGCTGTGGGTCCGGTTCGTCCGCCGTCAGCCGGTGCGTACCCGGATGTGGGCGGCCTTGGCGCTGGCGGTCCTGGGATTGGCGATCGTGGCCCGGGTGTGGCAGGGCGTGACCCTCGACGGCATCGGCCTGCTGGCCGGGCTCGGCGCGGCCGCGGCGCTGGCGACCTACTACCTGTCCAGTGAGCGCGGGATGGGGATTCGCGATCCGTTGAGCCTGGCCGCCTGGGTGTTCACCGCCGCAGCGCTGTTCTGGTCCGTGCTCCGTCCGCCGTGGACCTTCGAGTGGTCGATCCTGGGCAACGCCATACGGCTTCCAGGGCCCTTGGGCGGGACAACCGTGCAGCTGTGGGTGCTGGTTGTCTGGATCATCGTCCTGGGGACCGTCGTTCCCTATTCGTTCGTGCTGGTTGCGCTGGCATCGCTGGGTTCTGCGCGGACCGGGCTGCTCGGGATGGCCGAGCCGGTGATGGCAGGCCTGGTGGCCTGGCTGGTCCTCGGGGAGATGCTGACCGGCATCCAGCTGTTCGGCGCCGCGCTGATCTTCAGCGGCATCGTGTTGGCCGAGACGGCACGACAGCGATCGGCGGATCAACCTTCAGAGCCGGCTCCGGTAGCTCCTGGCGGCGGCCCCATGGATCCCTGACCTCGGCGCCGTGGGCGGCACTATCGTCGCGGCATGGGCTTGCGAGGCAGCTTGATGGCGGGGTTTGCCAGACAGCTTGGTCGGCCCAGTGGGCTCCGGGGTCGGGCGGTCGGCGCGATGCTCAACCGCGCGAACCGCAACACCGTTGCTCAAGCAGTGGATGCCTTGTCGCTGCCATCCGGTTCCGTCACCGCTGATGTCGGGTTCGGTGGGGGAGTGGGTCTCGACCTGCTGCTGGAAGCGGTGGGAGGAACCGGGACGGTGCACGGGGTCGACGTATCGCAGACGATGCTCACCCGTGCCGCTCACCGCTACAGACACGACATTCGTTCGGGGAGACTGCAGCTGCACGACGCGTCGATGTCTGAGCTGCCGCTTCCCAACGACTCACTCGACGGTCTCCTCACGGTCAACACCATCTACTTCGTCCCCGATTTAGCCGGTCCGTTCGCCGAGTTCACCCGGGTCGTGAAAGACACCGGCCGGGTCGTCGTCGGGATGGGCGATCCCGACGCGATGGAGAAGGAGCCGTACACCGCGTACGGCTTTCGGATTCGCCCGGTAGCCGAGGTCAGAGAGGCGTTGGCCAGCGCCGGACTGGCGGTCGAGCAGGACGTTCGGGTGGGCCGGGGAGCCGCCGCCGTCCATCTCCTGGTGGCTGCGCCGGTCGCACCCGCCTAGCGGCCGACAGAGCCGGGCAGTGCCTCGCGAACGGCCATGATCGTGTCGGATTCGGCAGGGTTCTTGTCCTCGCGGTACCGCAGAACCCGGGCGAAGCGCAGTGCAGCGCCTCCCGGGTAGCGCGAAGAAACCTGCGCGGCGTCGAAGGCGATCTCGACAACCAGCTCTGGGCGAACCCATACGGTGCCGGGGGTCCGGCGTACCTCGATTTGTTGCAGCGCCTCCGTCTGCCAGCTGAGCATGACGTCGGTCATCCCCTTGAATGTCTTGCCCACCATGACAAATGCATTCGACTCGCCGTACGTGCCGTCGGGATCTCGGGCCCCTAGGTGCAGGTTGGACAACCACCCGGAGCGCCGGCCGTGACCCCACTCGGCTGCGAGCACGACCAGATCCAGGGTGCGCACCGGTTTGACCTTCTGCCAGCCGCTTCCGCGACGGCCTGCGGCGTAGCTGGACGTGAGCGACTTGACGACCACGCCCTCGTGACCGGCTGCAAGGGAGTCAGCCAGGATCTGCTCGGCAGCCTGCGAGTCGTCGGCTCGCTGAGAAGGGACCCGCCAGGGTCCTGCCACCCGTTCGAGTTCGGCCAGACGCACACTCAGTGGTTCATCGATGAGATCGCTTCCGTCGACATGGAGCAGGTCGAAGAAATACGGACGAAGCAGCTCCTCGCGACCGGCCTGAGCGCCGAACCGGCTTTGCGTATCAGCAAAGGAACGCGGTCGGCTACTCGTGTCGTCCAGGACCAGGGACTCGCCGTCCAGGATGAGCCGCTGTGCTGGAAGCCGCCGAACGATGTCGACAACCTCGGGCAACCGAGCGGTGGCATCCTTCAGGCTGCGGGTGAAAACGGCGATTGCGTCGCCGTCACGGTGCACCTGAATCCGAGCGCCGTCGAGTTTGTAGTCGATGACCGCCTCCCCGGTGTTACCCAACGCCGCTTCGACACTGGTTGCAGTAGCCGCCAGCATCGGCTTGACCGGACGCATGACCTGCAAGCCGACCGCACTCAGTTCCGGCGCGCCACCGGTAGTGGCCAGTCGTGCCGTTTCGGTGAGTGATCCGGTAAGCATCCAGGCGCGCCGGACGAGCTCGACCGGCGAATTCGTGGCCGCCGCGATCGCGTCACCAAGCAGACTCTCCAGCGCCCCCTGCCGCACCTCACCCATGAGGACACCCATCAGGAACGGGCGCTCCGCCGCGGTTGCCCGGGCGAACACCCTGGTCAGCTGAGCCTCCCGGCTCGCTGCTGAGCCGGCACCGACGGTCACCGCCAGTGCGCTGAACAGGTCGTCGACGTCGGAGACGGTGAGCGTGGCCGTCTCGGCCGGCCCAGCGTCGATCCGGCGAAGTGTCGACCAGCCAACGCCTAGCCGTCCTTGACGTGGTGCGGCCACGAGCATCCCGATCACCGCGACCACCTCGTCCGGTGCGAGACGGGCGATCAATTCGGCCAGCAGAGCGGTCTTCCGCGTGCGAGAACGGGTGGCCGCCACACTCTCCGAGGTCCTCACCACCTCCGCCAGCAGCATGGGGTCAGTCTGCCCGCCCGGTACGACGCCGGGAGATCCCTAGAGCAGCGTGCGGAAGGCAATCTCCGGGTCGAAGGCCGGCGGTGTGATGGGGTTCCCATCCACGAGCAGATCAGCACGCCGCCGGGTGTCCTGCTCGGCAAAGTATTGCGCTTCTTCGCGCTGCCAGGCGGGCAGTCGGCGAGGCAGGTCCGTCCCGGCCCGGGCCAGCCCGCGAGCCATGGCCACGTCGGCCGGGGCCTCGATCCACACCTGGCGGCTGGTGATCTTGTCCGCTGCTCTTGCCGAACTCCCACAGCCCTCCACGACCAGAACCTCACTCACCGGTACCGCGCACCAGCGCGGACTCCACTCACCCACGGTCCAGTCGTACGGATGGAAGCCACCGTCCCAGCCGGTGGCGAGGGGTTCCAGCACATGCTCGTCCAGGCGCATCCAAGCACCATCGAGTGTCCAGCCCTGGTACAGCTGCTCGATCTGCACCTGCACCGCCGATCCTCGGGACGACAGAGCCGTGATCAAGCGTGCGGCGAACGTCGTCTTTCCCGATCCGCTGGGACCGTCGACGGTCACCAGACGCACGGTGCCGAGCCTGGCCGGGGCCGAGAAGATTTCCTCGGCCAACTCGTCGTAGGTCCGTACCGTCACCTTCGCCAACCTAGGCCGGTGCCGTTGGCCGAGGTGGCGGCTGGGGGGAGAAAGCGACGATGACCGATCCCCAGCACAAAGTTGCCCGGCTGGCGGTGTTGCATCCGGAATCGACGAGGTCCTCATGCTCACCGCCGCTGGTGTTGGTGGCCTGGGTCTGATCCTCATGGGACTCGTGCTCGGCAGGCTCCGCTCTTCCACGGACGCCTCTCTGTCGACGGGGAGGGCCTGGTGCTACCTGAGACTGCGCGCTGGTCGCCGTTACATCACCGTCCGGTGCAGACAGAGCGCGGGTTTCCGCAGACCCGGGGCGGCAGCTGGGAACAGGGGCGCCGAAGTCGACGCTGGCACATCACCCCTGCTCCGGCCGACTTCGCCTCGCTCAGTACACCCTCTTCGACCTGGGCGTGCTCACCCTGGCCCGCTCGCGACCAACTCGTCGACGACGGAGACACCAAGGCGGCGCTAGGGCAGAGGGTGCAGGTGAGGCCCCGG
Source organism: Geodermatophilaceae bacterium (assembly GCA_013811805.1). Taxonomy (GTDB): domain Bacteria; phylum Actinomycetota; class Actinomycetes; order Mycobacteriales; family Geodermatophilaceae; genus JACCQS01. The sequence continues at coordinate 23,851 of JACCUM010000436.1, forward strand.
GCAGTCGGCCTACGATCCGCGGCATGACCGGACCGCTGGCTGACCTCGTCGTCCTCGATCTGACCCGGGCGCTGGCCGGGCCGCACTGCGGGCAGATGCTCGGCGACTTGGGTGCCCGGGTGATCAAGGTCGAGACCCCGGGAGGTGGGGACGACTCCCGCTCCTGGGGTCCGCCCTTCGTCGGCCCGGACCGGGACATCTCGACGTACTTCCTGTCCTGCAACCGGAACAAGGAGTCTGTGACGGCCGACCTGAAGACCGATGACGGCAATGATCTGTTGACCCGATTGATCGGCCGGGCCGACGTGCTGATCGAGAACTTCCGGACCGGCGTGATGGATCGGCTCGGGTTTGGCACCGACCGGCTGACTGAGCTGAACCCGCGTCTGGTGGTGCTCTCGATCACCGGGTTCGGTCACGACGGACCAGAAGGCGGCCGCCCCGGTTACGACCAGATCGCCCAGGGCGAGGGCGGAATCATGAGCATCACCGGTACCGATGCCGATCACCCCCAGCGGGTCGGCGTACCGATTGCTGACCTGTTGGCCGGGATGTACGGCGCGTACGGTATCCTCGCCGCCTTGCACGAGCGCGAGCGCACCGGGAAAGGTGGCGTGGTACGGACCTCGCTGCTCGCGGCCATGGTTGGCGTGCACGCCTTTCAGGGCACCCGGTACACGGTGGCCGGGGAGGTCGCCACGGCGCAGGGCAATCACCATCCGGCGATCACGCCGTACGGCGCGTTCCACACCGCCGACGGAACGGTCCAACTCTCGGTGGGCAGCCAGGCGCTCTGGCGGAAGTTCGCCCCCCTGGTCCGGCTGGATCCCGACGACCCTCGGTTTGCCGCCAATAGCGATCGCACCGCCCGACGGGACGAGCTCATCACGCTCATCGAGGCGGTCTTCGCCGAGGACGTGAGTGAGTTCTGGCTTGCCCGCCTCGAGGCGATCGGCGTTCCCGCTGGGGCGATCCGCACCCTGCAACAGGTCTACGACTGGGACCAGACCGCTTCGCAGGGTCTGTTGGCCGATGTCGAGCATCCGGTGTTGGGAACCATCACCCTGCCCGGGCCGCCACTGAGATTCGACGGTTCCGAACCGGTGGCGCACCGTCCACCGCCAGCGCTCGGCGAACACAACGACTCTGTACGTGCCTGGCTCGATGAGGGACTCCCTGCCCCCTAGGAAAAGGCGGAGACCCCTGCGGACGTCCGCGACTACCTTGGCCGCGTGGTCCGCGTCGTAGAGATCATCGCGCCGACCCGGCTCGGCCACGGGTTCCGCTGGCTGCTGGCGTCGTCGTGGACCTCCAACCTCGGCGACGGGATCGCCATCGCCGCCGGGCCGCTGCTGGTGGCATCGCAGACAGAGGATGCGTTCCTGGTGGCGCTGGCGGCCCTAGTGCAGTGGCTTCCGCCGCTGCTGTTCGGTCTGTTCGCCGGCGCCGTAGCGGATCGGCTGGATCGTCGACTGATCGTGGTCACGGTGGATCTGGCCCGTACGGTCGTGCTCGTCGCGCTCTGCGCGACGATCGTGACGGACTCGATCTCGATCGCCGTGGTGCTGGCGTGTCTGTTCCTGCTCGGTACGGCCGAAGTGTTCGCTGACAACACCTCCAGCACCCTGCTGCCCATGCTGGTCCACCGTGATGACCTGGCGATCGGTAATGCTCGACTGACCACCGGATTCATCACAGTCAACCAACTCGCCGGTCCGCCACTCGGGGCGGCGCTGTTCACCATCGGGATGGCCTGGCCGTTTGTCGGTCAAGCCATCTTGGTGGCCCTCGGTGCGCTGCTGATCTCCCGAATCTCACTGCCGCCCCACAGACCTGACCGCGAACAGCGCGGTCGCCTCAGGCAGGAAATCGGCGACGGGCTCCGGTGGGCCTGGGCACATCCGGCCGTGCGCACGCTGATGCTCACCATCTTCATGTTCAACATCACCTTCGGAGCCGCGTGGTCGGTGCTGGTCCTCTACGCCACTCAACGCCTGGGCATGGACCCGATCGGGTTCGGGCTGCTGACCACCGTCTCGGCCGTCGGGGGCCTCCTCGGCACCGCGGCCTACGGCTGGATCACTCGACGGATCAGTCTCGGGAACATCATGCGGATCGGGCTGATCGTCGAGACGCTCACACATCTTGCGCTGGCGCTGACCACGTCGCAGTGGGTGGCTTTGGCTATCTTCTTCGTCTTCGGTGCCCATGCGTTCATCTGGGGCACGACGTCGATCACGGTGCGGCAACGCGCTGTGCCGACTGCTCTGCAGGGGCGGGTCGGCAGCGTCAACCTAGTTGGGGTCTTTGGCGGCCTGGTCATCGGGTCGGGGATCGGCGGTCTGATCGCCCGCCAGTGGGGCGTCACCGCACCCTTCTGGTTCGCCTTCGTCGGGTCCGCGATCTTCGTGGTCGTGATCTGGCGCCAGCTGGTCCACATCGCCCATGCCGACGCCGGGTCCTCTGCCCCCAGTCAAGGGGATCATGCCGATCTGGACAGCGGCGTTGGCAACTGACCACGAAACACCGCACATCGCCGCCGTTGTCAGTGTGGGGTCAATCGGGCGAGCAGGCGGGAACTGACGCGGTCCACCTCGGCAAGGGAGCGCTCGTCGAACTCGGCGAGCACCGCGGCCACTGCCCGGATGCGGCTTCGACGACCCCGCTCGACCAACCGCCGGCCCGCGTGGTGTGGCACGAACTCGGATGGCGCGGCGATCTCCGGCGACGGCCTCCCGCCCGGCCAACCCATCGCGTTCGAGGACGTCTACGTGTCGGGTGATCGCCGGCGGGGTTACCTGCTCGATCGCCGCCAGTCCTCCCAACAGGGTGGGACCGCCGTACACAAGTACAGACAGGACCGAGAGCCGCTCCGGAGTGATCCCGAGCGCCGCATCTTCCACGCGGGCGACCCGACATGGCGATCGAACACACCGGCATCCTGCAGATCCACGTCAGTGTCACCGACATCGAGAGGTCCGTGGCCTTCTATCGGGACGTGCTCGGACTACAACACCTCTTCACTGTCCAAGGTCAACCGATGGCCTTTTTCGACGCCGTCGGAGTACGGCTGTATCTCGCGGTGCCCGAAGGACGAGCGGTTCCGGTCCCGGCCGGTCGTCTACTACGGGGTGGCTGATCTGGACGATGCGCACGAGACCGCCGTGGCTCGTGGTGCCGAGGGGATATCCGGACCGCGGCTGGTGCACCGCGACGGCACCACCGAGCTGTGGATCGCCTTTGTCCAGGATCCGGACGGGACGCCGATCGGCCTGAGTCAGGAACGGGTGTGCTAACCGCCCGCGTGTCGCTCGGCTGACCGATACCGCCATGATGTCGCCGTGCGCGTCCTGATCGCCCTTGGTGGCAACGCGATGACCGGTCCGGGTGGGGACGCATCGACCGAGTCCCAACAGAAAGCGATTGCGCGGGCATGCGAACGGCTGGCCGACCTGGTCGTCGCTGGACACGACATCGTGTTGACCCACGGCAACGGACCTCAGGTCGGCAATCTGTTGGTCAAGAACGAGATGGCCGCAGGCGAAGTCCCGCCCGTACCGCTGGACTGGTGTGTGGCCCAGACGCAGGCGACGATCGGGTTCACGATCCAGAACTCTCTGACTGCGGCGCTGCTGGCTCGCGGCGAACACCGGGAAACCGCAGCACTGGTCACCCGAACCGTGGTCGATGTCGAGGACCCGGCGTTTCGCCGACCGACCAAGCCGATCGGACGGTACTTGCCAGCAGATCGAGCGCAGCAACTCATCGACCACGGCCAGCACTGGGAGGACCGCGGCGAGCGGGGTTGGCGGCGCGTCGTGGCATCGCCGAAGCCACTCGAGGTCCTGGATGTGGCGACCATGCTGGCCCTGGTGTCCTCGGGTCATGTGGTCATCGCGGCTGGCGGCGGAGGCATCCCGGTCGTACGAGCCTCGGACGGCACCCTGCGCGGAGTCGAGGCCGTGATCGACAAGGACCTGACTGCGGCCCTGTTGGCTCGGTCGTTGGCCGCGGACGTGTTGCTGATTGCCACCGATGTGGAGCACGTGATGGTGGATTTCGGCACCCCGCAGGCCACGGCGCTGACCCAGATCAGTGCAGCGGAGTTGCGTGCGCACGCTCGCGCCGGGCAGTTCGCCAGCGGCAGCATGGGACCGAAGGTCGACGCGATCCTTGGCTTCGTCGAAGGTGGGGGCGATCGGGCGGTGATCACCTCGCTGGACCGAATCACTGATGGTGTCAGCGGCAGCTACGGAACTGTGGTCGACGCCGCTACGCGGTAACCCCTTGGACGGCCGATCCTCGACGACAGGGGAAGATTGCTACGTACCTATCGTCGCAGGGTCCCCCGACTCAGAGCGCGATGATGGCCCCACGACACGAAAGGTCTCCACCGGTGCCCCAGTCCAGCGATGCTCGTCCTGACCCGATCGAAGTCCGCAAGGTTCCCCTGCACTCGGTCAGCGACGCCTCCGAGCTGGCGAAGCTGATCGACGACGGTGTCCTCGAAGCCGATCGAGTGGTCGCGGTCATCGGCAAGACCGAAGGCAACGGGGGAGTCAACGACTACACCCGGATCATCGCCGATCGGGCGTTCCGGGAAGTATTGCAGGCCAAGGGATCCCGTGACGCAGCGGAGGTCAAGAAGATCCCGATCGTCTGGTCCGGCGGCACCGACGGGATCATCTCCCCGCACGCCACCATCTTCGCCACCGTCGCGCCCGACTCGGTGGCGCAGACCGACGAGCCCCGCTTGACGGTCGGATTCGCGATGAGCGAGAAGCTCCTGCCTGAGGACATCGGCTGTACGCCGATGATTGAGAAGGTGGCCGCGGGTGTCGTGGAGGCGATGAAGAAGGCCGGCATCACCGATCCCGCCGACGTGCATTACGTGCAGACCAAGACCCCGCTGCTGACCATCGACACCATCCGAGACGCCAAGTCCCGCGGCAAGCAGGTCTGGACCGAGCAGACCCACGAGTCGATGGACCTGTCCAATGCGACGACAGCGCTCGGCATCGCCGTTGCCCTCGGGGAGATCGACATGCCGACCGATGACCAGGTGATGCACGACCTGTCCCTCTTCAGCGCTGTCGCTTCCTGCTCGTCGGGGGTCGAACTCGACCAGGCGCAGATCGTGGTGGTCGGAAACGCCCGAGGCGTCGGAGGGCGGTACCGCATCGGGCATTCGGTGATGCAGGACGCCCTCGACCAGGACGGGATCTGGGCGGCGATCCGCGACGCCGGGCTGGAGCTGCCGGAACGGCCGCATCACACCGATCTGCAAGGTCGGCTGGTCAACGTCTTCCTCAAGTGTGAGGCCGACCCGTCTGGTCAGGTTCGCGACCGGCGAAACGCCATGCTCGACGACTCGGACGTGCACTGGCACCGCCAGATCAAGGCCTGCGTCGGAGGGGTGACCGCGGCTGTGACCGGTGACCCGGCGGTGTTCGTCTCCGTCGCTGCCGTGCACCAGGGCCCCTCCGGAGGGGGACCGGTCGCAGCGATCGTGGATCTGGGCGGCTGACTCGGTGCAGTGCTGACCATCCGACCTCGCAAGACTCGGATCATGGCCTGGTCCCTGGCCGTGCTGGTCGTCCTCGCGATGATCGTTGTCGGGGTGTTGCTCAAGCAGTCGAGTACAGCTGCCGTCACCTTCCGTACGGCCGATCAGCTGGCGATGATCGGCGTCGGCCTGATTCTGGGCGGCGCGATCCTGGTGCTCGCCCGGCCCTATGTCCGGGCGGATGCCGGCGGCTTGGTCGTCCGGAATCTCGGCGGGGCCAAGCACATTCCCTGGCAGGTGGTCCGTTCGGTACGGTTCAGCGGCGCTGCTCCCTGGGCGACGTTGGAACTCGAGGACGACGACGCGCTCACCCTGCTGGCCATCCAGGCGGTGGACGGTGACTTGGCCGCTGAGGCCACGGAGGCACTTCGTCGACTACTGGCGCAGTCCAGAGCCGGTTGAGCACAGGCGCACTACCGCCGGGCCGCACTGCCTGATCCGGCGCGCTGGTATTCTCACTAGTGACCCACCTGTGCATTGCAGGTGAGCAAGAGGAGCCCGCTCCCACCCGCCCGCCGACTGCCCTCCAGGTGCAGCCGAGTGATCGGGTCCGGTCACCCGCGTTGACGCGCGGGCACGGTGTCGCGCTCGTGCGTGGCATCGATCGGTCGAGT
>JACCUM010000452.1 GCA_013811805.1 Geodermatophilaceae bacterium
ACTCAGGGCGGGTCGCGAGATCGCCTTGCCGTTCGCGGTCGTCGAATCGCTTGGGCGACTGCGTTGACCTCGGCGACCTCCTGTCCGGCGAGCGGGGACAGGGCGGCTGTGAGCCTGGGCAGTTCCGAGCGTGACACCAGGTGAGGCGCCCCGCGGGCCGCCATCACCACCACGAGGGGCCCACCCAAGCGCCCCTGTGGTGCTCATGCCATTGGCGTGAGCACCGCGATCTGGTACCCGTCGGTTCCTTCGATCAGCTGGTAGCAGAAGCGCTCTCGGGGTTTGCCGTTGTAGGACCAGGTGACGTCGGCCCAGACGCTGCCCGGTGCCTCGCCCATGACGGCGATCTGCTTGTCAACCGCGTCGACCCCGTCGTATTGGCTCCAGGATGCGGCGAAGAACTCCTCGGTCTGGTGGGCGTCGCTCACGGGGATCGACCTGCCGGGGAACAAGATGAGCGAGGGGACCGCGTACATTCCGGCGATCGCCTTCTCGTCACGGGCCAATAGTGCGCCTGCGTAGCGCTCGAAGAACTCGTATGTCTTGTCGCTGGTGTCTGCCATGGTCAGTCACGATACGAATCAAACCGGGTCGGGTAGCCCGGAGGGATTTCACCTCCGGGCTCCCACGGAACCGTGCGTGACAGTCTCCCGTCACACGGCTCTTCTCATCTGGTCAGCGTGTTGTAGCGCGTCCAGCCCCAGTGCGTGAACAGCGTGGGGTGTGCGGTGCCGATCTGGTCCCACCAGGCGGTCGCCGTTTTGAACGAGCTCAGTCGCTTGTATTTCCGTCGTGCCCACCGCATCAGGTAGGTGTTGATGCGGTTCAGGATCGGATAGAGAGCGGATCTGCGGAACCGCCCGTAGTAGTTCATCCAGCCCCTGACGATCGGGTTGATCCACGCGGCCAGCTCGTCCAGGCTGGCGCCGGTTTTGCGGTGCAGCCGCCACCGCCGCAGGCGGTGCCCCATCTGTTTCAGGGCAGCCCGGCTGACGGCGGGCAGGAACGATACGAACTTCCTGCCGTCGCTCATCCGGACCAGGCGGGGCGCGAAGGTGTAGCCCAGGAACGTGAACGAGCGGTGCTCATGGTGCGAGCGCCGTCGATGGTCCTGGCAGTACACGATCCGCGTCTTGGTCGGGTGTAGCGACAGCCCGACCTCGGCCATCCTGCTGGCGATCCTGGCCAGCAGATCCTGTGCGTGCTTGCGCGTCTCGACGTGCACGACGATGTCATCGACGTAGCGGGCGAACTTCACTCCCGGCTGCTCTCGTGACATCCACGCGTCGAACGCGTAGTGCAAGAACAGGTTGGCCAGCACCGGTGAAACCGCGGACCCTTGCGGGGTGCCGCGGTCTCGGACCTGGATGCTGCCGTCAGCATGTTGCAGCGGCGCGGACAGCCACCGCCTGACATAGAGCAGCACCCACGGATCCTCGGTGTGCGCAGCGACCGCTTTCAGGAGCAGGTGATGATCGACGCTGTCGAAGAACCCGGCGATGTCCAGATCGACGACCCAGTTCTTGTTCCAGCACCGTTGCCGCGTGACCGCGACCGCGTCCAACGCCGAGCGCCCGGCCCGGTAACCGTAGGAGTCCGGATGAAACACTGGCTCCACGTTCACCGACAACCGGTTTGCCACGACGGTTTGCGCGATCCGGTCCGCGACCGTAGGGACACCAAGCACCCGCACCCCACCGCCAGATTTCGGGATCTCGACCGCGAGCACCGCGGGAGGGAAGTAGCTGCCGGCCGACATCCGATTCCAGATCTTGTATAGATTGCCTTTCAGATCCGACTCGAACTGTTCGACCGACATCCTGTCCACCCCGGCGGCGCCCTTGTTCGCCCGCACCTGCCGGTAGGCCTGCCACACCTCGTCCTTGGAAATATCGAAGGACTTCACCACTGCCGTCGACATGATCGAGCCGACTCCTCCCACGAGTACCGCGGTTGATCGATCTGCCATGTCACCGATGAGCCAGCCCCTTCACTCCACGCCCATTACAGGCGCTTCACCGCTACTACGAGCTGGTCCGCCAGCGTGCGCCGCGACGGTACTCAACGCACCCACCTCGGGTGCTCTCCCTCTCGACCAGCCGATCCGAAGATCGGCCGGTCAGTATCAGCGCACGCCTTCCCACGTTCGGTGTGACCGCCGCAGTCCAGGCTCACGTCGCCTCCATGCCGGACACCACCTGGCCAGTAAGCGGGAACCCGCCAGACTCATCCCGGGACCGAAGAGACGCCCCAGTTTCGATGTCGACTGAAAAGAATTTCGACACGTCATCAGCGATTCACTTGCGTTCGTCTTCCTGGACCCCACCTGACACCTCACCGGGCGCCTTTTCCTCATCGCTCACCACGGACCGCATTCCAGCGACCGCAGCATGAGGCGGTTTGAAGCCTCCCCCACGCAGGGCGACTCCGAAGGGCCAAACCTTCATCGA
>JACCUM010000509.1 GCA_013811805.1 Geodermatophilaceae bacterium
GTGATGGAGATCGTCGGTCACAGCGCCATGGAAATGACCATGAACATTTACGGTCACGTGAACCTGGACACTCAGCGGCGGGCACTCAATGACCTAGACCGAAGTTTCGTGATCTTGAACGGGCTACCCTGGGTTGACCAGGGGTTTCTCGGTTGGGCGTCTGGGGTTCTGTCTACGTGAGGGTGAGCTGGATCGGGGCGCCGAGCAGGTCGAAGGCGCGGTGTTGGGTCTCGGTCGGGGTGGTGATCTTGTCGAAACTGCGGTCGCCGAAGGCGATGGTGTTGCGGGTCAGGGTGGCCAGGTGGTCGAGCAGGCCGCGGAAGCTGCGGATGGGGACGTTGTCTTCGTCGGTGTGACGGGAGGCTTTGCGGTCGGCGTGTGTTGATCGTGTGGCGGGGGCGAGGGGGTTGTCACGCAACGGCGGGTGTTGGTCGGTGTAGGTCAGCGGCGCGAGGGTGGCGCGTAGGTGCCAGGTCAGGTACTGGGCGAGCATGCAGATCAGGACGTGTGCCCTGACCCGGTCGGGTAGGTAGTGGTGGATCGGGCGCAGGTCCAGGTCGTCGGCTTTGATGTTGCGGAAGTCGCGTTCGAGGTGCGCGAGGTTCTTGTAGGCGGTGACCGTGGCCGGGGCGTCGAGTTGGGTGGCGGGCACGCTGGTGCGGATCACGTAGATCCCGTCCAGGGCGGCCTGGGTGGCGATGGTGGCCTGGTTGCGCTGGTAGGTCAGCGTTGTGTCGGTGATCTGGTAGGTCAGGTGCTTGGCCATCTTGTACTTGTCGATCACCTTGCCTAGTGCGACCCCGATGGCGTCGGCGCCGGCCAGCTTCCCGGCCTGCGCCCGGGTGCTGATCGTGGCGAGCAGGGTTTCGGTGGCGGTGAGCATGGACTCGCGTTTCGCCGCGCGCAGCGTGGCCAGGGCCGGGTTGCGGCAGGCGATCAGGCGTTCGCCGGGGTAGTCGGGGTGGGTGATCTCGGCGAGGTCGTGGTCATCGAACAGGCTCATCTGCAGCGGCCCGTCATCGGCGGCGAGGGCCTTGATCGCCGGGGCGCGCAGGCAGGTGATCCAGGACAGCCCACCCAGGTCCTTGAGCGCGTCGATCCGCGCTGAGGTGATCATGCCCCGGTCTCCGACCAGGGTCAGCTCGGTCAACCCGAACTTGGTGCGGATGATCTCGACGGCCGCGACGAACGCGGTGGGGTCGGCGGTGTTGCCCTCGAACACCCGGATCGCGACCGGGCGGCCCACCGCGTCGGTGAGCAGCCCGTACTCGATTTGGAGTTTGCCTTTCTTGCCGTCCCGGGAGTAGCCGCGGGCGGCTAGCTCACAGTGACTGCCCTCCACCCAGGACGAGGACAGGTCGAACATCGCGACGGCGCCGGTGCGCAGATGCCGCGCCGCCAGCTCGGCCTCGATGCCGTCCTGGCGGGCGTGCAGCCAGTCCATCGCCGCGTACACCTCATCGCGCGACGCCCCGGCCACCCCCAGGTCGGGCCCAAGGGTGACGTCGTCCCACCAGCCCAGGGTGGACAGCTTCGGGCGGGGCCGTACCACCCGCGAGATGATCAACGCGGAGGCCAGGTCCCGCTCCCGGCACGCCGGACCCAGGATCTGCGGGAACCCCAGCTGGGTGGCCTGGGCGGCGACCAGCGCGACATGCCCGTGGGGCAGCGACCGGGTCACCTCAAGCGCCGCCTCGCCATCGACGAGCGTCTTGCCTTTCAGGACCGCGTCGATGGCGTCCACCGCTGCCAGCGGAAGCGCCGACAGATTGGCCAGGGTCTGCTTGCCGACCCCGCCGTCAGGCTTGCGGAACGATCGCCGCAACAGATGTGACACGTACTCCCGGGTCTCCCCCGACCGCAGCGTGTGCCGGCTCCGCACCCTGTCTACATGCACCCCACCAGTTGTCTGCCGACCCATAACCACAGCCTGCCACAGACCCGGCAGAAGCCGCTGGCGCGACACGCCGAAATCCTGTCTACAATTCAGAGCACTCACAAGCTATCCGGGCAGGTCAGCCCAGGAATACCGCTCTCAAGATCACGAAACCTCGG
>JACCUM010000011.1 GCA_013811805.1 Geodermatophilaceae bacterium
GGCGTGGACAAGCCGGTCTGCGTGGCCCAGTCCATCGTGCGCTACTACCCCGCTCAGTAAAGCTCCGCCGCTGTGTCATCAAGCCTTCTCGACGCGGAAGCGGCCGGTGCCGCGCTGCGCGATGCACTGCCGACGTGCAATCCCACCGTGGCCGTGGTCATGGGTTCGGGGTGGCTGCCGGCCGCCGACGTCCTCGGTGAGCCATTGGCCGAGATCTCGGCTGCCGACCTGCCCGGGTTCACCGCCCCAGGCGTGGTCGGGCACAGCGGCAAGATCCGGCTGATCAAGGCAGGTGAGCGCCAGGCGCTGGTCTTCCTGGGACGGACCCATCTGTACGAGGGCTACGGCGTGGCCCAGGTCGCCCACGCGGTTCGTACGGCGGCCGCCCTCGGAGTTCAGACGATCATCCTGACCAACGCCGCCGGCGGGTTGCGCGAAGGCTTCACCGTCGGCCAGCCGGTCCTGATCAGCGACCACCTCAACCTGACCGCGACCTCGCCGCTGGTCGGCGCCCAGTTCGTCGACCTGACCGACCTGTATTCGCCGCGGCTGCGTCGGCTGGCCCGGGAGATCGAGCCCGACCTGGCCGAAGGGGTGTACGCCGCCTTGCCGGGACCGCACTTCGAGACCCCTGCCGAGATCCGCATGCTAGCCAGCCTGGGCGCCGACCTGGTCGGGATGTCGACCGCCCTCGAGGCGATCGCGGCGCGCGCGGCCGGCATGGAGGTGTTCGGACTGTCCCTAGTGACGAACCTCGCGGCGGGGATCACCGGCGTACCGCTCAACCATGTCGAGGTGCTGGAGGCGGGACACGCCTCGGCGCAGCGGATGGGTGGATTGCTGCGGGACCTGATCGGCCGGCTCTAGCCGATGTCTTCCTCGTCGATGTCCTCCGCGCCGCTTCCACCCGCACCGTTGCCGCTGCCGCTGGATGGGCAACTCCAACCGTTGCTCGACGCGGCGTCGTCCTGGATCGCCGACGATCCCAACGCCGATGACGCCCGGGAGCTCGGCGCGCTGCTCACCGCGGCCACCGCTCGGCGACCCGAGGCCATCGCCGATCTGGCCGACCGGTTCACCGGGCCGCTGACCTTCGGCACCGCCGGTCTGCGCGGCCCGCTTCGGGCCGGACCCGGCGGGATGAATGCAGCAGTCGTACGTCGCGCCGCGGCCGGGCTGGGCGCCTATCTCGCTGAATGCGGGACATTCGGCACCGTCGTCATCGGATATGACGCGCGGCATCGCAGCCGGGAGTTCGCCCACGACAGCGCAGCCGTGCTGACCGCCGCCGGTTTCCAGGCTCTGGTCCTGCCGCAACCGCTGCCCACACCGGTCCTGGCCTTCGCGGTGGGGTACTACTCCGCGGTCGCCGGCGTCATGGTCACAGCCAGCCACAATCCGCCGCAGGACAACGGCTACAAGGTCTACCTCGGTGACGGGGCACAGATCGTCCCGCCGGCCGACGTACAGATCCAGGCCGCCATCGCCGCCGCCGGGTCGACCCTGGCCATCCCGATGGCCCAGACCTTCAGCACCGTCGATGCGACAGTGGTGACCGCGTACGTGGACCGGATCGCCGGACTCGTGGCCGCAGATAGCCCGCGCGACCTCTCGGTCGCCTACACCGCGATGCACGGAGTCGGATCGGTGGTGCTGCGTGATGTGTTTCGCGCTGCCGGCTATCCCGCGCCGGAGGTCGTCACGACCCAGGACGAGCCGGATCCCACCTTTCCGACGGTCGGCTTTCCCAACCCGGAGGAACCCGGAGCCATGGACCGGTTGCTGGGACTGGTCGCCTCCAGCGGGGCCGATCTCGGGATCGCCAACGACCCGGACGCCGACCGATGCGCGATCGCCAGTCAGGGCCGGATGCTCAGCGGTGACGAGGTCGGGGTCCTGCTCGCCGATCACCTGCTCGCCCGCGGCGAGACCGGCACCTTCGCTGCGAGCATCGTGTCGTCGTCGCTGTTGGGCAAGATCGCTGCCGCGCACCGAGTTCCGTACGCCGAGACCCTGACCGGGTTCAAGTGGATCGTCCGGGCGCCATTGGTGACCGGCTCACCGCTGTCCTTCGGGTACGAGGAGGCACTGGGGTACGCCGTCGCGCCGGCCCTGGTACGGGACAAGGACGGGATCTCCGCGGCTCTGCTGTTCACCGAGCTGGCGGCCCGGCTCAAGGCCCGCGGCGCCACCGTTGCCGACCGGCTCGACGAACTGGCCCTCGAGCACGGATTGCATGCCACCGCGCAGATCTCGATCCGGGTCGAGCGCCTCGATGAGATCGGCGAACTGATGTCTCGGCTGCGCCAGGCACCTCCGGCGAAACTCCTGGGCCGGGAGGTCCAGGCCGACGACCTGCTGCCCGAGGCCGACGTACTGCGGTTTCGCGGGAACGGCGTCCGGGTGATCGTGCGTCCCAGCGGCACCGAACCCAAGCTCAAGACCTATCTCGAGGTCGTCGTCCCGGTCCTTCCAGATGCGGGAAACCTCGGGGCGCGAGGTCGGGCAGCCGAGGAACTAGAGGCCCTGCACGCCGAAGTCAGCACCCTGCTCGCCCGCTGACCCGGCGACGACACCCTGACCGCACATTCTCCGGAGAAAGGCACTTCTGCGCCGCCGCTGACCGCACATTCTCCGGAGAAAGCGCGGAGGGGGAAATCCGGAAACGCATCACACGGCGCCGAACTGGCGATCGCCGGCGTCCCCGAGTCCCGGGACGATGTAGGCCTGGTCGTTGAGGCCCTCGTCGATGCTGGCGGTGAACACCCGCAGCGGCATGCCGGTGGACTCCAGTCGGGCCAGGCCCTCGGGCGCTGCCAGTGTGCACAGCACGGTGATCTCCTCGGCCCCACGGTCGAGCAACAGCCGGCAACAGTGCTCCAGCGAGCCGCCGGTGGCCAGCATCGGGTCCAGTACGAACACGGGGCGACCGGCCAGGGACTCCGGCAGTGAGGACATGTACGCCGTCGGCTCGAAGGTCTCCTCGTCCCGGGCCAACCCGACGAAGCCCATCGTCGCCTCGGGCAGCAGTCCGAACGCCGCATCGGCCATCCCGAGCCCGGCCCGCAGCACGGGCACGAGCACCGGCTGGGTACTCACCTTCGTCCCCAACGTCGGCCCGACCGGCGTCGTGATCGGAAAGTCCTCGACCGGGAGGTCACGGGTGGCCTCGAAGAGCAGCATGACGGTGAGTTCGGCCAGGGCGGCGCGGAAGGTCGCGCTATCAGTCACCTCGTCACGCATTGTCGTCAGGCGGGCGCGGGCGAGGGGATGATCAACGACGGTGGTCTGCACGAGGAGTCACCGTAGCGCGACGCGTCGGCCACTAGACTTCTCCATCGTGGCCGCCCCGACGATCGATCCCGCCCTCTCCCTGACGACGGCGCCCCCGGCCTACCTCGACGCCACTCGGGACAACGCGTCGCTGCGCGCATTTCTGCACGGGCTTCCCGGCGTCGACCAGGTCGGCGCAGAGGCGCGGGTGGCAACGCTGGCCACTCGGTCGATCAAGACCACCGCGAAGGCATGGGCCATCGATACTGCGATCGGCTTGATCGATCTGACCACGCTCGAGGGCGCGGACACACCGGGCAAGGTCGCCTCGCTGTGTGCCAAGGCTCGGCGCCCCGACCCGAGCGATCCGAGTTGCCCATCCACGGCGGCGGTCTGCGTGTACGGCGACCTCGTCCCGTACGCCGTCGAAGCCCTGAAGGGCACCGGCATCCACGTTGCCGCTGTCGCCACCGCCTTCCCCAGTGGCCGGGCCAGTCGCGAGGTCAAGATCACCGATGTCCAGGATGCGGTACGCGCCGGAGCCGACGAGATCGACATGGTCATCGACCGGGGCGCGTTCCTGTCCGGGCGCTACGCCGACGTGTTCGCCGAGATCGTCGCGGTCAAACAGGCTTGCGGCACTGCGCATCTCA
>JACCUM010000048.1 GCA_013811805.1 Geodermatophilaceae bacterium
GCCGTAGCCACCCCGTACGTCGAAAGCCTCACCTCGCGACTGGGCGAGTTCCTCGGCGAAGCCGGGATCGACACCGTCGGAGGCGCTCAGCTCGGGTTGAGCGGGGAGATCTGGAAGGTTCCGTACGGCGTCACCGCGCAGTTGATCCGGGACGCCGACTCCCCGGATGCCCAGGCCGTGTTCGCCAGTTGCACCAACCTTCCCACCTATGACCTGATCGCGCCGCTGGAAGCCGAGTTGGGCGAGCCGGTACTGACCGCGCACCAGGTCACCCCTTGGGCCGCCCTCCGACGTGCCGGCAGCGCCGCAATCGATCGCCGGTCAGCGGCTGCTCGCCTGAACCTCGTTACGGGACCGACGAGACCCATGGCGGCGCTCAGCGGCATAATGCACTTCCAATCCGGTGGATCCCGCGGCTAGTTCCGGCCGCAGGACCAGCGCGTCGTCGTACTCGCCGCCGTTCTGATACCGGAATGGGATCGGTTCGGTGCCTCGGATGGAGGTCACCCGATCCCGTAGCCGTGCTGTGGCTGACTCGTACTGCTGCTGGGTGACCCGGTCGGCGCCATAGACGGCGACGGGGGGCAGGACGGACATACCCGCGTACCAGAGCGTGCCGTGGAGCAGAGGAAACAGGACGTGGTCCAGCTGCCCATTGATCCCTCGAAGCCCGAGAGCCGCCTCGGGGGAGCCGGCAGTGACGACTACCAGGGCGCGTTTCCCCGCGAGCCTCCCTTCTCCGTAACGCAGGCTGCGCCCCGAGTCTCCATCGGTGACTCCGTAGGCGAACCCCTTGACGAAGACTCGATCGAACCAGCCCTTGAGGATGGCGGGCATGCCGTACCACCACAGTGGGAACTGCAGAACTACCGCGTCGGCCCAGTCGAGCTTCTCCTGTTCGGCTCGGATGTCCGCGCTGAGGGTCCCGTCAAGGTGCGCCCGCCTGGACGCCGCAGTGACGATCAACCGCTCATCGGGCTCGTCGGTGAAGTCGCCTCGGTCGACGGTCGCCTTCCACTTCATGGCGTAGAGATCGCTTACCAGGTACGCATCGCCGGCCTCGTTGAGAGCGCGGAGCCCTTCGTCGAACAGTGAACCGTTGAGCGACTGCTGTTCCGGGTGGGCCAACACCCACAAGACGTTCACGAGGCTTGCTCCGAATCTGGTTGTCCCCTGGCCGCTTCCTGACATCGAGCATGCGCGGAGAGCCTTGCCGGATCGAGTGGCCCGATGGCCAATATGTGAAAGAATCGGGCCATGCCGCTGCCCCCACACTCTGGCCGACATCGGGTCGTCGTCCTCGTCCGGCACGGTGTGATGCCGATGGAGCTGGGTCTGGTGCACCAGCTGTTCGGCCGGGCCTGCTCGGCCGCCGGTGAGCCGCTGTACGAAGTCGTGACCTGCACACTCGTTCCCGGCGAGGTCCGCACGGACGCCGACTTCCCGATCTGGGTAGTGCATGGCCCGGAGGCCGTCGACGAGGCCGACACCGTGATCGTCCCGGCCGCCCACGAGAATGACGAAGCCCTCACGCAAGGGCGGCTCAGCGTCCCCCTTGCCAACGCCTTCGCTCGAATCCGGCCTGGCACCCGTATCGCCTCGGTTTGCACCGGCTCCTTCGTGCTGGCCGCCGCCGGACTGCTCGACGGCCGTCGGGCGACGACGCACTGGAAGTCGTGCGACCAGTTTCGAGAGCTGTATCCGGCTGTCGACCTCGACTCCGACGTGCTCTACACCGATGAAGGAGACGTTCTCACCTCGGCCGGGGAAGCCGCCGGTATCGACTTATGCCTCCACATGATCCGGTGCGACCACGGCTCGGCGGTCGCCAACGACGTCGCCCGCTCCACGGTCGTCCCGCCGCACCGGGACGGCGGCCAAGCTCAATTCATCCAGCGGCCCGTCCCCGAACCGGGGACTTCCTTCACCAGTGCGGCCCGCGTCTGGGCGCTCGAGCATCTCGACCAGCCACTTACGCTGCGCGAGCTGGCTGCTCAGGAGTCGACGAGCGTACGAACCTTCACCCGCCGTTTCCGGGAGGAGGTCGGGGTTTCCCCAGTGCAGTGGCTCACCCAGCAGCGCATCGAGCGCGCCCGAAGGCTGCTTGAGGAGACGGACCTTCCGGTCGACCGGATCGCGACGGATGCGGGTTTCGGCACCGCAACTTCATTGCGCCAGCACCTGAAGACGGCGATCGGTGTCTCACCGAGTGTCTACCGCCGCACCTTCGCACATGACGGCATTCATGACTTCGGCGACGGGTTCAGGGCAAACGCGGGGTGACCTCGTCTCGATGTGGCACCCTGGGCTGCATCGGCGGTCGCCTCAAGCGCTCCACTAACCGTTCGGCTTGCGAGGCGGCCTAACTGGTTCCGCCAGCTGCTGCCGGCGTGCGGCCACGGTGACCACCGCGGTGCCGACGAGGGCAAGCGCACTGCCAGCGAGCTTCAGCAGGGATGGCTCTTCACCCGTTAGTACGGCCAGCGCGTATCCCACGGCCGGAATGGCCGCGGTGAAGGCGCCGGCCGTGGTGGCGGAAAGCCGGGCGGCGCCGTAGGTCCACAGCACGAGGGTGCCGGCCGAGGCTACGACTCCGAGGTAGGTGACCGCGACCAGCAGGCTGACCCGCATGTCGAAGCCAGCCCGGCCCGTCGCGACCTCCCACAGCTGCCATGGAAGCAAAAAGGCCAGCCCCCACACGCAGGTGGCCGTTGACAGCACAAGCGGGTCGGCCCGTGGCTGCCCACGCAGTTGCACGGTGTACACCGCATACGCGAGAACGCCGCCGATGACGAGCAGGGCCCCAAGATTGAGCCGCGCCAGCTCAGCTCCGGCGATCAGCACGACCCCGGCAGTCGCGAGGAGCAGCCCGAAGGCAGCGGCCGGACCTGGACGCTCACCCAGGAACGTGGCCGCCAGCGCTACAGTCGCCAGCGGCAGACCGGCTTGCAGCAGCGCGGCGGTCCCAGCCGTGGTGTACAGCAAACCCGCGTTCTGCAATCCGTAGTAGGCAGCCACGCCGGTGAGCCCGAGAAGGGCGGACCGAGGGGAGCCCAACGCGGCGGCAAACCCAGTGCGCCGTACGGCCAACGGAAGAAGCACCAGTGCGGCAATCGCGAAGCGGGCAACGGTGAGAGCAGCGGGCGACGCCGCACTGAGCGCGTCGCTAGAGACCACAAACGTCGTGCCCCACACCAGCACGGCGACGGAAAGCGCCAGCACCGGCCACAGCGACACAACCACTACGTCATCCTGCCGCCTGTCGGGTCAGATCTCGCGGTCGGCTCTGCGAGTCCGGATCGAGAACCATCGGGGGCGCTCGGTTGAGTGCGAGATCTGGAAGTTTCCGTACGGCTTAACCGCCCGCAGGGCGGCGGGGCCTGGGCACGGCCATCGGCGCCGATCCCCGTTGGATGTGACGACGGTGAAACCCGGCCCTCTAGGGACGAGGCAACACAGCGCTACGGGCCTGATCGACCGACGTGTAGCGGCGACATCACCGCGGCCGCACGCGCGGGCTCCTAGCCTCGGGTGCATGGCCAGACGGTCACGTACGCGGTGCGCGTTGCTCTGCCTGGCTGTCCTTGTGGGCGTCGCCGGCTGCGGCGAATCGCCCACCGATGAGATCGACGATCTGTTCTCTGTGGTTGTTTCGCCGGTGAGTGCTGGATCGGATGACCGTCCACAACATGGTCCAGGTTGAGGACTCCCTCGTTGCCCTTGCCTCCACGGACGATCAGCCCGCCGGTCTTATTCTGCGCTCTGACGACGGTGGCCTGAGCTGGAGCCAGTTCGAGACTCCGCTGCCCGAGGCCATCGACGGCTTCGACGTCAACCCCGCCCTCAGGCCGGGACCCGACCTCGTGCTGGCAGGTTCCTGGCTGGTCTCCTTCCGGTCCACCTCAGTGGTGGATGAGTTCGGGTCGGTCGGTCAGCAGGCCGTCGCGGTCTCCGACGACCTCGGCACCACCTGGCAGCTGGCTGATCTTCCGGCGCCGGCAGGAACCGAGCCGTTCGTGTGGACCGCGGCCGAGGTTGACGATCGGCTGATCCTCGGCGGGGTCGTCCGGGCATCTGGCGACTTCGCGCAGGCGGGCTACGAGGAGGAAGCCTTCAACGCGCTCATCGAGGCCTACGACGCTGCGCTCTGGGTGGGCAGCGATCCGGTGTCCGGGTTCGACCGACTGGCCGCGCCACAGTTCGATGGCCTCCCGGGGGCCCAGCTGATCGGGGAGCTGATCGCCTTCGACGGGCGGCTCATCGCCATCGGTGCCGACTCCGCCTTCGCCGCTCCTCCTTGCTGCTACCTGAACCCGTCAACGGTGGCGTGGGACAGCCGCGACGGCGGTGCGTCGTGGTCGCCGACGGCCGGACTTCCGCAGCCGAACCCTGGGTACCAGGGAGAGGCAGCGATGGTGATCGACGGGAAGCTCGTCCTGCGGACGGGGACCGAACGCGTTGCACTGGCACCGGGATCATCAAGCTGGACCATCCAGCCGCAGCCGGAGGAGTACTGGCCTGATGCTGACCAGATCGCCCTGCCTGACGGTTCAGCGGCCTCGACCTGGAGCGAGGACGCGGCCTGTGACTGCTCGGTTGCCTACGCGGGGCGCCTCGAGGACAACGTGCTGGTGGCCCGGACCGCGCTCAGGTTCGATGACTGCCAAGACGAGTCGGTGCGTGGCTGGACGAAGGCCTACGCGCCAGGGCTGATCGGGGACCGCGTCGGCGCCCTGGCCAGCTGTGACGACCATGGTGTTGATGTCGCCTCGCTCGCCTATTCCCTTGACGGAGGAACATCTTGGGAGACAACTCGGTTGAATCGCTTTGCTCCCGAGGGCAGCGACCTGACGATCGAATCCTTTTTGTTCCTCCCGGAGGATGGCGTTCTCGTCGCGTTGCTGTCGGTGCTGTCGTCCAGCTCCGAGAAGGGCAGCCTCGTCTCACTGCGGATTTCGTCAACGGCCTGACCAGCAACCGATCGGTCGCGGAACTCAATCCCAGGTCATCGCTCCCATCCGGGACTATGTCCTGGTGGTGAGCATCAGTCGGGAGTCGCGTGAGCAAACCGAACAACGGCTGAGGGAGGTCATCGCCGCCGCGGAGTTCGTCACCCTCGACGGCGCCTGGGCATTCCGTGAGGCTCCCTTGGGTGAGCCACCTGAGCTGAACAGGCAGGTGCTCGCGGCCGTGCGCGACGAGACCGCGTGGTCGTGGCTCACGACCGCCGGGCCGGACGACCAGGAGCGGTTCGCCGTGTTCTCCTTCCACTTCCCCTCCGGGCTCGACAACAGTGGCTTCGTCGGATGGTTGGCCAGTGCCCTCAAGCAAGAACTCGGCACCGGCGTCTTCGTCGTCTGCGGGCACAACAGCCGCCGGGGCGGCATCTACGACTACTGGGGCTGCCCGGCTGAGCTTCGTGACGAGGTCGCCCACGTCATCGAAACGTTGCGCGCCCTCCGATGATCCCGCCTGACCGAGCAGCAGCACGGGCCGCGGGTGCGCTGGCCATCCGGGCGGGATGCGCGAGCCGCGACCGCCGCCGTACGTGTACGC
>JACCUM010000053.1 GCA_013811805.1 Geodermatophilaceae bacterium
GTGTACCAGTCGACGTCGAGGCCGTACCCCGGCAGCACCTCGGCGCAGGCGGCCATCCAGCGGTCGTAGCTGAAGTGCTCGTTCCAGCCGTCGAAGCGACCGCCGCTGCGCCACACCTGCTCGATGACCGCACCGATCCGGCGATCTCCTCGGGAGAGAAGTCCCTCGACGATGCCGGGCTTTCCGTCGTGGTACCGAACGCCGATCGCCCGGCCGACGCTGCGATCGGAGTTGATCGCGGTCCGCAACAGCTTCAGCCGCCGGTCGATCGTCTCGTGATCCGCTTGAGCTGCCCACTGGAACGGGGTGTGCGGCTTGGGAACGAATCCGCCGATGGAGACCGTGCACCGGATGTCCTTGTGCCCGCTCGCTGCCCGACCGGCCTTGATCACGTCGCGGGCCATGTCGGCGATCTCGAGCACGTCCTCGTCGGTCTCGGTCGGCAGCCCGCACATGAAGTAGAGCTTCACCTGGCGCCACCCGTTCGCGTACGCGGTGGAGACCGTCCGGATGAGGTCCTCCTTGGACACCATCTTGTTGATCACCTTGCGCAGCCGCTCGCTGCCGCCCTCTGGGGCAAACGTGAGCCCGGAGCGGCGGCCGTTGCGGGACAGTTCGTTGGCCAAGGTGACGTTGAACGCGTCGACCCGGGTGCTGGGCAGCGACAGGCTGGTGTTGGTGCCCTCGTAGCGGTCGGCCAGGCCCTTGGCGATCTCGCCGATCTCGGAGTGGTCGGCGCTGGACAGGCTGAGTAGGCCGACCTCCTCGTACCCACTGGCCTTGAGCCCGGCATCGACCATCTCCCCGATCCCGGTGATCGAGCGTTCGCGGACCGGGCGGGTGATCATTCCGGCCTGGCAGAACCGGCATCCCCGGGTACACCCGCGAAAGATCTCCACGCTCATCCGTTCATGCACGGTCTCGGCCAGCGGAACTAGCGGCTGCTTGGGGTAGGGCCATTCGTCGAGGTCCATCGTGGTGCGCTTGCCGATCCGGTACGGCACGGCAGTCTGGTTCGTGGTCACTCGGCGGATCCGGCCGTCGGGCAGGTAGTCCACGTCGTAGAAGCGCGGTACGTACACACCGTCGACCGTGGCGATCCGGGACAGCAGCCCAAGCCGCCCATCCGGCTTGCCGTCGCGCTTCCAGGCCTTGACGACGTCGGTGATGTCGCCGACGACCTGTTCCCCATCCCCGAGGACGGCGGCGTCGAGGAAGTCCGCGATCGGCTCCGGGTTGAAGGCGGCATGTCCACCGGCGATCACCAGCGGTTCGTCCGTGCGGTCCTGCGCGTGCAGCGGGATGCCGGCCAGATCGAGGGCCTCGATCATGTTCGTGTAGCCGAGTTCGGTGGCGAAACTGATCCCCAACACGTCGAAGTCGATCACCGGACGGTGGCCGTCCACGGTGAACTGCGGGACCCCGTGCTCACGCATCAACCCGGCCAGGTCCGGCCAGACGGCGTAGGTGCGTTCGGCCAGCGCATCCGAGCGCTCGTTGAGCACCTCGTACAAGATCATGATGCCCTGGTTGGGCAGGCCGACCTCGTACGCGTCGGGGTACATCAGCGCCCAGTGCACCTCGACGGAGTCCCAGTCCTTGAGTTGGGCGTTGAGCTCTCCGCCGACGTACTGGATCGGCTTGTTGATCCGGGGCAGAAGCGCTTCGAGCTGAGGGAAGACAGATGTCACAGGCATGGCGGCTCCCAGAGTACGGGCCCGGCGGCATCCTCCTGACTTCGCCGGTGTTGGACACCACCCGAACGAGCTGCGCCGCGCACGCTTGTCGCGTGGAAGTCCGCACGCAAGCTGGAATCGACCATGGCGTCATCACCCGGCACGAGATGTTCGCTGCGGGGATGAGTCGAGCCGAGGTCGATCGGGCCTGTCGGCGGGGATCCTTGGTCCGGGACCAGCGCGGGCTGTACGCCGTTGCAGGAGTTCCCGTCACCGAGCTGCGTCGGGCGCGGGCAGCGGTGCAGTCCGTAGGACTTGCGGCTCAGGCAGTGGCCAGTCACGACACGGCGGCTCGTCTGCATGGGATCGACACGGTACGGCGGCAACGGTTCGAGCACGTCACGATTCCACGCGCCACTCGACGGCCGCAGCGTGTCCCGATTCGGTTGCACGCCCATGACCTGGCCGACAACGACGTGACGGTCGTGGACGGAATTCCGACCACCACAGTCGCGCGCACACTGCTCGACCTCCTGCTGCGGGCCGACCGCCTCACTGCCATCTGGGCATCCGAGTCAGCGTTACGCGCGGGCCTGCTGTCCCCCAACGAGCTGGGGCTGATCCTCGAGCGCGGGGCCCGCCGACGCGGCATCAAGCGGGCCCGACGTCGTTACCAATTGATCGAACCGTGCAGTGAGTCTCCGTTGGAGACCGGTGTACGGCTGGTCTTCGCCGATTTCCAACTGCCGCCGCCAAAACTGCAGATACCCATTCTGGGTCGAGACGGGTCAGTCCTGTACCGGATCGACCTCGGCTACGAAAAGCAGAAGGTCGGCGTCGAGTCCGACGGCCGCGCGGTGCATGAGCAGCCGGCGGCGTTGTTCGGAGACCGGGAGCGACAAAACGCGGTGCTCAACGCGGGCTGGAGCTTGCTGCGCTTCACCTGGTCGGACTATCGCAATCGCTACATCGCGGCCACGACAGCCAAGCTGATCGGGATCCGGCTCTAGGCGCGGGGACTTCGCTTCCCGATGGCCGCGGCCGGCTGCCTAGATGTCGTAGCTTTGCGGAGAACTCGCCCGGCCCGCCCTCTGCATACCTACGACATCTGGGTCGTCGCACGGGGGTCCGGCGCGACATCGCCGCACCCGCTATTTCAGCAGCAGGGTGGCCAACCGTTTGCTGCCGACGATCAGACCGATCGACCCCATGACGGCCAGGTAGAGGACGTGGCCGAGGATCGAAACGTCCACCAGGCCGGTCACGAGCGCACGTACCAGTTCGATGCCGTGATAGAGCGGAGTGCACTGTACGAGCAGCCGCAGCGCGTCCGGGTACACCGACAGCGGGTAGAACGTGGTCGAGAACAGGAACATCGGCAGGACTGCCAACTGGACGAACTCGAAGTTCTGCCAGCTCTTCATGAACGATGTAGCCGCCAGGCCGACGGCGGCGAAGGCGAAGCCGATCAGGAAGCAGGCTGGTACGGCGAGGATCGCCCACCACGACTGGACCAACCCGAGGGCCAGCATCACGGCGAGGAATGTCGTGGAATACAGCGCGCCGCGCATCAGCGCCCAGCTGGTCTCCCCCGCTGCCACATCCGAGGCCGACAGCGGCGTGGCCAGCACCGCGTCGTAAAGCTTGGCGTACTTCAGCTTGAAGAAGATGTTGAAGGTGGAGTCGTACACGGCGCCGTTCATTGCCGACGAGGCCATCAACGCCGGCGCGACGAACACGGTGTAGTCCAGAGCAGCGCCCGAATCGGTCACGACGGTGCCGACCAGAGCGCCGATGCCGATCCCGATCGAGAGCAGATAGAACAACGGCTCGAAGAAACCGGACAAGATCAGCAGCCAGCCGCGCCGGTACACCAGCAGATTGCGCTCCACCAGCAGGCTGGCCCGGCGCGCAGAGGGCAGCGGCATCGGCAAGACCCTGGCCAGCAACATCGACGAAGCGCCGACCCCAGCGGGCCCGGGCGGGGTTGTGCTCATCAGATCACCAGCCGCTTCGCGAACTGGCGTCTGGCCAGCCAGACACCGACCAGGAGGAGGACGGCAAGGTACCCGACGTTGACCATGGCCAGCAGCGGGTCGAGCTGACCGACGGACAGGCCGCGGGTCAGCGAGACCCCGTGCCACAGCGGCGTCGCATAGGCGACCGGCTGGAGCACCGCGGGCAACTGGTCCACTGGGAAGAACGTCCCCGAGAACAGGAACATCGGCACGATCCCGAACCGCAGGAGCGCCGCGAACCCGGCGTCGTTCTGCACCCAGGCCGCAAAGGCGGACACGGGTGCGGCGAAGGCCAATCCGGTCAGCACCGCCGCCGGGAGGGCGAGCAGGCCCAGCGGCATCTCCAGCGCGCCGAAGGCACCCATCACCGCAAGGAACACCGCGAGCGTCGTGACCAGCCGGAACAGGATGAACAGCAGGTGTCCGGTGACCAGATCGCGGACCTTGACCGGAGTGGACAAGATTCCCTCGAAGGTCTTGTGCCACTTCAGCGCACCCATGATCGGGTACGTCGACTCGAAGGTCGCGGTCTGCATGGCGGTCGCAGCGAGCAGACCGGGGGCCAGGAAGACCAGATAGTCCACGCCCTGATCGAGCCGGCCGCCCTGATCGACGAGCGTGCCCAGCGAGATCCCCATCGCGGCGAGGAAGAGCACCGGCTCCAGTACCGAGGAGACCACCGAGCCCTTCCAGTTGCCCTTGTAGTTGAGCATCTTGCCCTCGAAGACCGCCTGGGAGCCGCGGGGCAGCGACCGGCGAACCGACCACGGCAGGTCTGCGTCGGACGGGGCCTCCTGAGTACCGAAAGCCATCACTCGACCAGCGAACGGCCGGTCAGCCGCAGGAAGACGTCCTCCAGCGAGCTGCGCCGGACCAGCACCGAGGCCGGGCGCAATCCGCGTTCGACGACCGCGGTGGCCGCCCCGTCGCCGTCGTCGGTGTAGAGCAGCAAGCGGTCGGGGAGGACCTCGATCCGCTCGGCCAGATCGGCCAGGCCGTCAGCGTGTGACTCGTTCTCCCCTGTGGCGAAGCGCAGCTCGAGCACCTCGCGGGTGGAATAGGTTCCGATCAACTCAGCAGGCGCGCCTTCGGCCGCGATCCGCCCCTTGTCCATGACGACCAGCCGGTCGCACAGCTGTTCGGCCTCGTCCATGTAGTGCGTGGTCAGGACCAATGTGACGCCGCGCTGCTTGAGCCGGAATAGCCTGTCCCACAATGCATGTCGGGCCTGAGGGTCCAGGCCGGTGGTCGGCTCGTCGAGGAGCAGCAGCTCTGGTTCGTTGATCAGCGATCGGGCGATCGTGAGGCGCCGCTTCATCCCGCCGGACAGCGGCTCGACCAGATCGTCGGCCCGATCGGTGAGCTGCACGAAGTCGAGCAACTCGTCGGCTCGGGCCCGGATCTGTGCTCGTGGGATCCCGAAGTAGCGGCCGTAGATCAGCAGGTTCTCTCGTACGGTGAGTTCCTGGTCCAGGTTGTCGGTCTGCGGTACGACGCCGAGCCGGGCCCGGATCGCAGGACCATCGGTGCCCGGGTCCCGGCCGAGGATGCGAAGCCGGCCATCGGTTGCCGGAGAGACCGCCCCGATCATGCGCATCGTGGAGGACTTCCCGGCACCATTGGGACCCAGGAATCCGAATGCCTCACCGCGCCGTACAGAGATGTCGATGCCGTCCACGGCGGTGAATTCGCCGAACTTCTTGCTCAGCCCGCGAGCCCAGACGAGCTCGTCGGCCCGCGGTCCGTCGGCAAGCAGCGCCGCCTCATCCGCCTCGCCTGCTGCGCGGCGCTCGTCCACGGTCAAGGACGAGGGCTCGGTCATGTTCTCGACGCTAGCCGAGCGCACGGACATCTCGCCAAGCAATTGATCGCCATCCGGGGAGCTTGCAACTTCGAGTTCGGATGAGGTCAAGGCCGATGAGCAGGTTGCTGACCAGTTTGACAGTGTTTGACAGTGTTGCCGGATGCGGATCGCGACCTGGAACGTGAACTCCATCGGCGCCCGGCTCCTCCGCCTGCTGCCGTGGCTCGAGGAGACCGCGCCGGATATCGTGGCGTTGCAGGAGACGAAATGTGCCGCGGGAGCATTCCCCAACCTGCCGATCGAGGCACTGGGGTACGAGGTGCTCGCGGCCGGCGACGGCCGGTGGAACGGCGTGGCGATCCTGTCCAAGCTGGGTGTGATGGATCCGGTCACCGACCTTCCCGGTCACCCCGAGGCCCGGTTGGCCGCTGCTCAGTGCGGTCCCCTTCATGTCACCAGCGTGTACGTACCCAACGGCCGTACGCCCGACGATCCGCACTACATCTACAAGCTCGACTGGCTGGCCTCACTCCGCACCAGGTTGGCGGGGTTCGACCCCACGCAGCCACTGGTCATCATGGGTGACTTCAACGTGGCACCGGCCGACGACGACGTGTGGGACATCCGGGCCTTTGCCGGTTCGACCCACGTGACCCCAGCCGAACGCGCCGGCGTACGAGCGCTCGTGGACTGGGGCCTGAAGGACGTATCTGCTCGCCCGGGAAAGGGCGAGCACCCGTTCACCTACTGGGACTACCGCGCCGGCATGTTCCACAAGGATCTCGGCATGCGGATCGACCTCGTGCTGGCCACGGACTCGGTCACGGTGATTGACGCGTACGTCGACCGGCAGGCACGCAAGGGAAAACTGCCTTCCGACCATGCTCCGGTCGTAGTCGACATCGACATCGACATCTGATCCTCAACTTGGCGGTTTTGACGTAAACCGCCAAGCATCGGCTCTTCCATCCTGGCGGTTTTGACGTAAACCGCCAGCTGGGCTGAGGTCAGTCGAGGTCGGGGAAGAACAGCGCGATCTCGCGGGCGGCGGACTCCGGTGAGTCCGAGCCGTGCACGATGTTGTTCTGCACTTCGAGCGCGAAGTCGCCTCGAATCGTGCCGGGCGTAGCCACGACCGGATCAGTGGCGCCGGCCAGGGCACGGAAGGCAGGAATCGCCCGCGGGCCCTCGATGACCATGGCGACCAGCGGTCCGCCGGTGATGAACTCGATCAGATCGCCGAAGAACGGCTTGCTCTCGTGTTCGGCGTAGTGCTGGGCCGCCGTCTCGCGGTCCAGCTCCCTCAATCGCAAGGCAACCAGCCGCAGACCCTTGGCTTCGATGCGGCTGATGACCTCGCCGATCAGCGCACGGCGTACGCCGTCAGGCTTGACCAGGACGAGACTGCGTTCGGTATCGGGCACGAGCGCGGAGCCTACCCATCGCCTTTCGCGGGCACGTCGGGTGGCGAACCGGGCGGCGGATCGAGCAACTCGGCGCGGATCCGCAAGAGGTAGATCCACAGCAGCAGGAACAGCACACCGAGGAACCACATCGCGGCGGTGAAGAACCCGGTGGCCAGTACCGGCAGCTGTACGGCGAGCCCCGCCTGCGGACCCCACGATCGACGCTGCAGGCCAGCGATCACCACCAGGGCCACTACCACTGCCAGGACGGCGGCCAGTCGCCACGGGGTCAGGCCGGAACCGGTCTGCGCAATCGCGCGCGGGACGAACAGGACGGCCAGCGCCTCGAGGATCAGGACCGCCGCACCGCCACCGTTGAGTCGACGCCACAGCTGTGCCCGCTGCGCTTCGTGCCCACTTTCGTCGGCCTTTGGCCCACGATGAGGGGAAGAATCGGACGAACCTATCGACTCAGGGGTCCCCTGAGTCGCATCGTCCGGGTGCGGTGGGGCGTCAGCCATCGCGGCTGACGAGCACGGCTCGGGCATCTCCGGCGGTCACGACGCTGCCGGTGATCAGCACGCCGACACCGGAGAGCGCCTCGGCCTCGGTCTCGGCCAACTCCACCGCCGTCTCGATCGCAGTCGGCAGGTCTCCTACGACGACCACCCGGTCGGCACCGAAGATC
>JACCUM010000061.1 GCA_013811805.1 Geodermatophilaceae bacterium
GGTATCCCGGCGGCGCGGGCACAACCCCACCCTCACCGAGCATCGGCTCGAGCATCACCATCGCGGTGTCCTCGTCCACGGCTGCCTCGAGGGCGGCGGTGTCGCCGTACGGAACGTGCGTCACGCCGCCAGGGAGCGGGGCGAAGGGCGCCGCCTTCTCGGGTTGCCCGGTGAGTGCCAGCGAGCCCATCGTCCGGCCGTGGAAGGAGCCGAGGGCGGCGACGACGCCGGTACGCCCGGTCAGCCGGGAGACCTTGAATGCGGCCTCGTTCGCTTCGGCTCCGGAGTTGCAGAAGAACACCCGCCCGGGACGCCCGACGAGGTCGAGGAGCCGCTCGGCGAGCCGGATCCCAGGTTCGTTGACGACCAGGTTCGACGTGTGGCCGAGCGTGCTGACCTGCCGGTTGACTGCTTCGACGACGGCTGGATGGGCATGTCCCAGTACGTTGGTCGCGATCCCGCCGATCAGGTCGACGTATGACCTGCCCGCCTCGTCCCAGACCTGCGCGCCCTGACCGCGGACCAGCGCGATCGGCGGAGTCCGGTAGTTCGCGGCCATCACCGCCTCCCACCGTTGAATGAGCGTGGGCGTGGCTGCTGTCATCGCCGCGGATCCTCTCCGGTCGCCGGTGCGGACGAGGGCGACGGCACCACCATCGTCCCGGTCCCCTCACTGGTCAGCATCTCGAGCAAAAGGGCATGGGGCAGCCGCCCGTCGACCACGGTCGCCCGTTTCACGCCACCCTCTACCGCACGAAGACAGGCGGCCATCTTCGGTGCCATTCCACTGTCGATGAGCGGCAGAACCTCCGCGAGCTCGCCGGTGGTGATCTGCTGCACCAGCGAGGATCGATCCGGCCAGTCGCTGTAGAGCCCTTCGACGTCGGTGAGCACCACGAGTTTGATCGCGTTCAACGCGACGGCGAGGGCGGCCGCGGCGGTATCGGCGTTGAGGTTGTGCACGACCCCACCAGCGTCGGGGGCGACGGAGGAGACGACCGGAATCCGTCCGGCGGTCACGAGGTCTAGCACTGCAGCCGGGTTGACCGTGGCCACGTCCCCGACCAGCCCGATGTCGACCGATTCGCCATCCACCAGGGCCATGGTGCGCTCGGCGGTGAACAGGTGCGCATCCTCTCCGGACAGACCGACAGCGTGCGAGCCGTGTGAGTTGATCAGGCCGACCAACTCTCGGCCGACCTGCCCGACCAGGACCATCCGGACGATGTCGATGGTCTCTTCGGTGGTCACCCGAAGTCCGGCCCGGAACTCGCTCTCGATCCCGAGTCGGCCGAGCATCGCCGAGACCTGTGGCCCGCCGCCGTGCACCACCACCGGGCGAATGCCGACGTAGCGCAGGAACACCAGGTCTTGCGCTACAGCCCGCTTCAGGTCTTCGTCGACCATCGCGTTGCCGCCGTACTTGATGACCACTATCTGCCCGAAGAACTCCTTGAGCCAGGGCAGCGCGTCGGTGAGGATCGCCGCCCGCGATGCGTCCCGGTCCGGATCGTCGGGACGCATCGGCCGGTTGCTCCCCCACCGCCGTACCCGCTCCTGTGCTGCCTGGACGCTCATGAGCTGTATGCCGAGTTCTCGTGCACATAGGCCAACGAGAGGTCGTTGGTCCACACCGTCGCCTGCTGGTCGCCGGCGTGCAGCCGGACCCGTACCTCTATCTGGCGACCGGACAGATCGCAGCCGTCCCGGTCGTCGCCGATCCCACCGGCTCGGCTGACCTCGACCCCGTTCATGACGACATCGAGGTCGTCGGGACAAAAGGCGGCATCGGTCGTACCCACCGCGGCGAGGATCCTTCCCCAGTTGGGATCGGCCCCGAAGAGCGCGCACTTGACCAGGTTGTTGCGCGCGATCGCCCGGGCAACGAGCAGGGCGTCGTCCACTGTGGCGGCCCGTTCGACGGTGATCGAGATGTCCTTCGTGGAGCCCTCGGCGTCAGCGAGCAACTGCTGGGCAAGGTCATGACAGACGGTGGTCACGGCCCGCGTCAGATCGCCGGGGCTCGGCTGGTGCCCGCTGGCGCCGCTGGCAAGCAGTAGGACGGTGTCGTTGGTCGACATCGCGCCGTCGCTGTCCACCCGGTCGAAGGTCACCGCCGTGGCCTCGCGTAGCGCCGCATCAAGGGACTGCGCGTCGGCCTGCGCGTCGGTGGTGAGCACGACCAACATCGTGGCGAGCCCCGGGGCGAGCATGCCGGCGCCCTTGGCCATCCCGCCGACGGTGTATCCATCCCGGGTCAGGCTGGCCTGCTTGGGTACGGAATCCGTGGTCATGATCGCCTCGGCAGCGCCGTGACCCCCGTCGGCGGCCAGCGCCTTGGCTGCGTCGGTGATCGCGCAGAGCACTTCGGGCATGGGCAACCGGAGGCCGATCAGGCCGGTCGAGGCGATCGCGATGTCGATGGCACCGACGCCCAGCTCTGCTGCCGCGTGCTCGGCGGTGGCATGGGTATCGACGAATCCGGCGCTCCCGGTGCAGGCATTCGCACCGCCGGAGTTGAGCACGACCGCGCGCAGTTGTCCGGTCTGCAGGACCTGTTGCGACCACAGGACCGGCGCCGCCTTGACCCGATTGCTGGTGAAGACCCCAGCAGCGGCGTAGCACGGACCGTCGTTGACGACGAGCGCGACGTCGAGGCCGCCGGAGGCCTTCAGGCCGGCAGCGACCGCGGCTGCCCGGAACCCCAGCGCCGAGGTGATGCTCATGGAGCCAGGCCCAGACTCGGGAGGCCCGCGGTTTCCGGAAGGCCCAAGGCCAGGTTGGCACTCTGGATGGCGGCTCCCGCCGTGCCCTTGGTGAGATTGTCCAGGGCAACGATGACGATCAGCCGCTGCGCATCGGCGTCCACGCTGAGCTGTAGATGGACGAAGTTCGAGCCGAGGACCGAGCCGGTGCTCGGCCAGGCGTCCTCGGGCAGCACCGTGACGAACGGCTCGTCGGCGTAGGCCTTGTCATACACCGACCTCGCCGCAGCGCTGTCGAGATCGCCGGCAAGTGGAGCACTGCATGCCGCCAGGATGCCTCGGGACATCGGTGCGAGGACCGGAGTGAACGACACCCGTACGTCCGTCCCGGCCGCACCACCGAGGTGCTCGATGAGCTCCGGCGTGTGCCGGTGAACTCCGCCGACACCGTAGGCGGTGGCCGAGCCCATGACCTCGCTGCCGAGCAGGTGCGGGGCAACCTTGCGACCGGCGCC
>JACCUM010000064.1 GCA_013811805.1 Geodermatophilaceae bacterium
GGTGCCCTGCCCGACGGTCGGTACGCACCGCCGCTCACCGATGTCGAGGCGGTGCACATCTACGAGGCGATGCTGACCGGCCCGCAGCAGATGCCGGTCTTCTCCGACGAGGTGCTGACCCCGGAGGACAAGCGCAACGTGATCGCCTACATCAAGAAGATCGAGAGCCAGCCGACCTACGGCGGGTTCGGGATGGGCGGCATCGGCCCGGTGGCTGACGGTGTCATCGCCTGGGTGGTCGGCCTGGGTGCCATGGTGATCGCGGCGGTATGGATCGCCGCACACGGCGTCAGGGTGGCCAAGAAGGACGAGGGGGTGCAGAGATGAGCGACCGGATGGAGCCGTACGACGCGTCGGCCTCCGAAGTGCAGCCGCAAGACGGCAGAGGCATGCGGGGCGGGGCGGTGCCGAACCCAGGTCTGCCCGAGCACCAGCTTCGGCCCACCGATGTGGACGAGGGACTGGAGAAGCGAGCCGAGCGTCAGATCGCTGCCATGTTCGGCTTGGCCACCATCCTGACCATCGGTTTCTGCGTGGCGTACTACACCGTTCCCGAGGACAGCACGATCTTCGGCTGGAGCGGACTCAACTTCGCCCTCGGCGTGACCCTTGGCAGTGCCCTGCTGCTCATCGGGATCGGCGCCATCCAGTGGGCCAAGAAGCTCATGGACGACCACGAGGTCGTCGAGATGCGTCATCCGTCGGTCTCCAGCGAGGAGGACCGCCGGGTGGCCCTCGCAGCCCTGTCCGCGGGTGCGGCCGAGTCCGGGATCGGCCGGCGGCCGCTGATCCGCAACAGCCTGCTCGGCGCCCTCGGCGTGCTCGGGTTGCCGGCTGTCGTCGCTCTCACGGACCTGGGACCGATTGGTGACACCAGCAAGGTCGCCAGCACGGTGTGGCGACGGGGCATGCGCGTGGTCAACGACGTCAGTGGCGTCCCGATCCGGCCCGAGCAGGTCGTCCAAGGGCAGTTGATCAACGGGGAACCCGCCGTCCTGGTCCCGACCGGCGACGAGGAGCGCGACGAGGAGCTCGGCGTGCTGCACGGGGCCGAGCTGCTCGCCGAGAAGTCCAAGGCCGCGGTGATCCTGGTGCGCATGCGCCCCGAGGAGATCACCGCCACCGAGGGCCGGGAGAACTGGGACGTCGACGGGATTGTGTGCTACTCCAAGATCTGCACGCACGTCGGCTGCCCCATCTCGCTGTACGAGCAGACCACGCACAACGTGCTCTGCCCGTGCCATCAATCCACCTTCGACCTGGCGAACGGCGCCGAGGTGATCTTCGGACCGGCCACGCGTCCGCTGCCCCAGCTCCAGCTGGGACTCGACGACGAGGGATACCTGATCGCCATGGGTGACTTCGAGGCAGTGGTGGGAGCCAGCTACCCGACGATGAGGCAGTCATGACCGATTCACCGAGCACCGCTGGCTCAACGGCCAGCACGTCCACCGCCCCGCCGCGCAGAAATCCCGCTGCCGGCCCGGTCAGGTGGCTCGACGAACGCCTCGGCCTGGCCGGCCTGGCCAAGAAGAACCTGCGCAAGGTCTTCCCTGACCACTGGTCGTTCATGCTCGGCGAGATCGCGCTGTACAGCTTCGTCATTCTGCTGCTCACGGGGGTCTTCCTGTCCCTGTGGTTCGACCCGAGCATGAGCGAGGTCGCCTACGACGGGGTGTACGCCCCGCTCAACGGGATCGAGATGTCGCGCGCGTACGAGTCGACGTTGTACATCTCCTTCGAGGTCCGCGGCGGCCTGTTGATGCGCCAGATCCACCACTGGGCAGCCTTGCTGTTCATGGTCGCCATGACGGTGCACATGCTGCGGGTGTTCTTCACCGGCGCCTACCGCAAGCCGCGTGAGCTCAACTGGACGATCGGCGTCGGGCTGTTCACGGTCGGGCTGCTGGCCGGGTTCACCGGCTACTCGCTGCCCGACGACCTGCTGTCGGGCACCGGGCTGCGGATCATGTCCGGCTTCGTGCTGTCGGTGCCCGTCGTCGGGACCTGGACGCACTGGGCGCTGTTCGGCGGCGAGTTCCCCGGGACGGAGATCATCCCGCGGCTCTACATCGTCCACGTGCTGCTGATACCCGGGATCATCCTTGCGCTGATCGCGGTACACGTCGGCTTGGTCTGGTACCAGAAACACACGCAGTTCCCCGGGCCGGGGCGCACCGAGCGCAACGTTGTCGGGATCCGCATCCTGCCGGCGTTCGCCGCCAAGGGCGGCGGCCTGTTCGCGGTCATCGTCGGCGTCACGGCGATCCTGGGTGGGCTGTTCCAGATCAACCCGATCTGGAACTTCGGGCCCTACGACGCGGCCAACATCTCGGCCGGCTCCCAACCGGACTGGTACGTCGGGTTCACCGAAGGCATGTTGCGGATCTTCCCGCCGTGGGAGCTATACATCGGCAACTACACGATCCCGCCCGCCTTCTGGGCGAGTCCGCTGTTCCTGGCGTTGATCCACCTGGCCGCGGCGATATATCCGTATCTCGAGAAACGGATGACCAAGGACAACGCGCTGCACAACCTGCTGCAGCGGCCCCGTGACGCACCGGTCCGCACCGCGATCGGCGTCATGGCGATCACCTTCTACTTCTGGCTGCTGTTGCTGGGCGCCAACGACATCTTCTCGGCCTTCTTCAACGTCTCGCTCAACGCGACGATCTGGGCCGGACGGATCGGGCTGCTCCTGCTGCCGCCGCTGGCGTACTACGTCACCTACCGGATCTGCATCGGGCTCCAGCGCGGCGACCGGGCGGTGCTCGAGCACGGCGTGGAGACCGGGATCATCAAGCGGCTGCCTCATGGCGAGTTCATCGAGGTGCACCAGCCGTTGGGTGGCGTCGACTCACACGGCCACGCGATTCCGCTGGAGTACCAGGGCGCTGCGGTGCCCAAGCGGATGAACCAGCTCGGGTCGGCGGGTGCGCCCGTACAGGGCTCGCTGCTGCGTCCCGACCCGGCCGACGAGACGGCGGCGCTGGAGGAGGCGCGGGCAATTGACGAGCGCGTGGACGCCACCCGCGAGCTCGCCGGCCGCCCCAAGGACGTGACCGAGTAGCCGCGAGTTGCGCGCTCCAGACCCGCGAGTTGCGCGCTGGCGTGAGCCGAGCCAGGTGAGTTGACCACGTCCGACGGGCTGACGATCCGGGATGCACACCCGGCCGACTGGGCGTTGATCTGGCCGTTCTGGCAGCGCATCGTCGCCGCCGGTGACACCTACATGTGGGAACCCTCGATCGACGAGGCAGACGCGCGCACGTCCTGGATGCAACCGGCGCCCGCTGTGGTGTTCGTCGCCGAACGGGCCGACGCCGAACGGGCGGACAACGTGGTTGCAACCGCGTTCCTGCGGCCGGCGCAGCCCGGCCTCGGCGACCATGTCGCCAACGCCGCCTTCATGGTCGACCCCGACCACGGCGGCGGCGGGATCGGGCGCCGCCTGGCCGAACACGTGATGGCCCACGCCCGCGAGCTCGGGTACACGGCGATGCAGTTCAACGCCGTCGTGGCGACCAATACCCGGGCCGTCGAACTCTGGCGCTCGCTGGGCTTCAGCGTGCTGGCCACCGTGCCGAGCGCCTTCCGGCACGCCACGCTGGGCCAGGTCGGCGTGCACATCATGCACCGCGAGCTGTAGCCCGGGCGGTAACCGGCCGCGACCACTGGGCACACTAAAGTCGGCCGAGCCGCCGAGAGCTGAGGAGCTGCTTGTGAAGATCGGGATGGTGGGCACCGGCCGGATGGGCGCCAACATGGCGCGGCGGCTGATGACCGCGGGGCACGAGTGTGCGGTGTACAACCGCACGCCGGAGCCGGTGAAGCAGTTGGTCAAGGAGGGTGCCCACGGCACCGAATCGCTGGCGGAGCTGGTGGAAGCGCTCGAGGCGCCGCGATCGGTGTGGCTGATGCTGCCGGCGGCGGTCACCGGTAACACGGTGAGCCAGCTCCTCGAGCTCCTGGACGGTGACGACACGATCATCGACGGGGGCAACTCCTACTACCGCGACGACATCGACCGGGCGGAACTGGCCGCCACCAGCAGCATCCACTACGTCGACTGCGGGACCAGTGGCGGCGTGTGGGGCCGCGAGCGCGGCTACTGCCTGATGATCGGCGGCGACCCCACCGCCGTCGATCGGCTCGACCCGATCTTCGCCGCGCTCGCGCCCGGCGTGGAGACCGCCCCGCGCACCCCCGGCCGCACCGGAGACGTGAGCCAAGCCGAGCAGGGCTACCTGCACTGCGGGCCCGCCGGCGCCGGCCACTTCGTGAAGATGGTGCACAACGGCATCGAGTACGCCCTGATGGCGGCCTACGGCGAGGGACTGAACATCATCCGCAACGCCGGCGTCGGCAAGCAGAGCCAGCAGGCCGATGCCGAGACCGCGCCGCTGGGCAACCCCCGCTACTACCAGTACGACTCGATCAACCTCGCCGATGTGGCGGAGGTATGGCGGCGGGGCAGCGTGGTCAGCTCGTGGTTGCTGGACCTCACCGCCACCGCGCTGGCCGCAGACCCCGACCTCGAGCAGTTCAGCGGCCGGGTGTCCGACTCCGGCGAGGGTCGCTGGACGTCGATCGCGGCCGTCGAGGAAGGCGTCCCGACGCCGCTTCTCACCGGGGCGCTCTACAGCCGCTTCGCCTCCCGCGGGGCCGACGAGTTCACGCACAAGGTGGAGTCGGCGATGCGCAAGCAGTTCGGCGGGCACGACGAGAAGCCCGTCGGATGACCGGGCTGACCCACCTGACCGAGCCGAGCGCTACCCCGGAGTGGGCCGAGCTGCGCGAGCACCATGTGTCGGTGCGGCCGCGACATCTCGGCGAGCTGTTCGCCGAGGACCCCGACCGGGCGGCCGCGTTCCAGGTCGACGCGGCTGAGCTGCACCTTGATTACTCCAAGCACCGGATCACCCGCGCGACCCTGCCGCTGCTCACGGCCCTGGCCCGACGCGTCGGGCTGGCCGAGCGCATCGAGGCGATGTTCCGGGGCGAGCACGTCAACGTCACCGAGGACCGGCCGGCGTTGCACGTCGCGCTGCGGATGCCGCGGGGCACCCAGCTGATGGTGGACGGCGTGGACGTCGTCGCGCAGGTGCACGAGGTGCTGGACCGGATGGCGGCATTCTGCGACCAGGTCCGCTCCGGGGGGTGGACCGGTCACACCGGTGAGCGCATCCGCACCGTCGTCAACATCGGCATCGGCGGCTCCGACCTCGGGCCGGCGATGGCCTACGCCGCGCTGCGCGACTACTCCGACCGCTCCATCGCCTGCCGGTTCGTGTCCAACATCGACCCGACCGACATCTGGGAGGCCACCCACGACCTCGACCCGGCGGCCACGTTGTTCATCGTCTGCTCCAAGACGTTCACCACGCTGGAGACGCTGACTAACGCGCGCACGGCCCGCCGGTGGCTGCTCGACGGGCTTGGCGCAGGCCCCGAGGCGGTGGCCCGGCACTTCGCGGCGGTGTCGACCAATGCCGAGCGGGTGGCCGAGTTCGGCATCGAGCCGGCGAACATGTTCGGCTTCTGGGACTGGGTCGGCGGGCGGTACTCGGTCGGCTCCGCCGTCGGGCTGTCGCTGATGGTGGCGATCGGGCCGCAGGGGTTCGACGAGTTCCTCGCCGGCTTCCACGCCATCGACGAGCACTTCCGCACCGCCCCGTTCGAGGCCAACATGCCGGTGATCTGCGGCCTACTCGGTGTCTGGTACGGCGACTTCTTCGGCGCGCGGACACACGCGGTGCTGCCCTACAGCCAGTACCTGCACCGCTTCCCGGCCTACCTGCAGCAGCTGACGATGGAGAGCAACGGCAAGTCGGTACGCGCCGACGGCAGCCCGGTTGCCGGGGACACCGGTGAGATCTTCTGGGGCGAGCCGGGCACGAACGGCCAGCACGCGTTCTACCAGCTGCTGCACCAGGGCACCCGGCTCGTGCCGGCCGACTTCATCGGCTTCGCGCAGCCGAACCACGACATCGCCGACATGCACGACCTGCTGATGGCCAACCTGCTCGCCCAGACCGCCGTGCTGGCCTTCGGCCGCACCGCCGAGGAGGTCGCGGCGGACGGGACGCCCGAGCACCTGGTGCCGCACAAGGTGATGCCCGGCAACCGGCCGACGTCGACGATCCTGGCCCCGAAGCTGACGCCCTCGACGTTGGGCCAGCTCATCGCCCTCTACGAGCACGCGGTGTTCACCGAGGCAACCATCTGGGGCATCGACCCGTTCGACCAGTGGGGTGTGGAGCTCGGCAAGGTGATGGCCAACCAGCTAGCGCCTGCAGTCAGCGGGTCCGCCGAGGCCGGGGTGCAGCTCGACACATCCACTGCGGCGCTGGTCGCCTACTACCGGGAGCAGCGCGGACGGGCCTGACGGCTAGTGGTGCCTCGGCGGGATGTGGTACTCGAACAAGAGCCCGCCGACCATGAACAGCAGGACTGCCATCGCGATCACGATCGCCCACACGTAGTAGAACGCGATCGAGAAGCCCACCAGCGTGGCCGCCGCGGCCACTCCGATCGGCCAGTAGCTGCCGGGGCTGAAGAAGCCGAGGTCGCCGGCGCCATCGGCGATCTCGGCCTCTGGGTCGTCCTCCGGCCGTGGCTGCAGCCGCCGTGACACGAACCGGAAGTACGTGCCGATGATCAGTCCGAGACCGCCGACGAGGAACAGGCCGGCGGCGCCGACCGCCTCCTTGGACAGCCAGGTGTAGACGATCGCGCACAGGAAGAAGAACGCGGCGCAGATCTCGAAGACGCGAGCCTCAACCTTCATCCGCCAGCCTCCTCTCGGTCGTACTCGTCACGGTGGTACTCGTCACGGTGATCAACCGCCGGTGCGGACCGACTCGGAGCGGTCGTCGCGCTTGGTGGAGAACGGGTAGGTCGTGATGGCCGTCGGCGCGCACCACTGCCCGCAGTCGAGCGCGGTGAGCGCCTCACTCGCGGTGTAGGCCACCCCGGTGGCCGGGTTGGACTGGCCACGCAGCTGGATGTACCGGTCGTAGAGGTCCCCGCGCAG
>JACCUM010000074.1 GCA_013811805.1 Geodermatophilaceae bacterium
TGTTCTCCGGCATCGTGGCGATCAACTACTTCAGCGAGGCGTTCGGTAACGCGACCCGGTCCATCGTGGGCAACGGGGCGCTGGTCAAGAAGATCTACCTACCCCGGGAGCTGTTCCCGGTGTCCTCACTCTGGGTCGCGTTGGTGCATTTCTTCCCGCAGCTGCTGGTGCTCGTCGTTGGCGCGCTCATCGCCGGCTGGCGCCCGTCACCCCTGCAGCTGGGCGCCGGCGTGTTCGGCTTCTTGATCGTCACTGTGTTCTCCCTCGGCCTGGGTCTGCTGTTCGGCGCGATCAATGTCGTCTTCCGCGACGCCGAGAACTTCGTCGACCTGATCCTCATCGTGGCGACCTGGGTCTCACCGGTGCTCTACTTCTGGACCAACGTGACCGACGCGATCGGCACCGGCCCACTCTGGTGGCTCTACCAAGCCAATCCGCTGACAGCCGCGGTCGAACTCTTCCATCTCTGCTTCTGGTTTCCGGCCACCGACGAGACCAGCCCGGTGCTCCCGAATCTCGGCTGGATCGGGCTCGGGGCCCTGATCCTGTCCGGCTTGGTGCTGTTGTTCGGACAGGCCACCTTCCGTCGCCTCGAGCGTCAATTCGCCCAAGAGCTGTGACCCAAGCCGTGCTCAAAGCGATGACTGACCGGTCGCCGGCCGTGCGACCGACTGAGTGACCGGCGACGTGACCGACGAAGAGATGCGCAACGTACCCGATGATGTGAATGCCGGCTCGGGTGTCCCGGATGCGGACACCCGGATTCTGGTCCACGGCGTGACCAAGCGATTCACGTTGCGGCACAGCCGTTCTCTCAAGGAACTAGTGGTGTGGACGCTGCGCGGACGCAAGGAGTCGTTGACCAACGAGTTCGTGGCGCTGACCGATGTGTCCTTCCGGATCAACCACGGGGAGACCGTGGCCCTCTTGGGCCTCAACGGTTCTGGCAAGAGCACCCTGCTGAAGCTGATCTCTGGCGTGATGCGCCCCGACGACGGACAGGTGCTGGTGCGCGGCAACATCGCCGGCCTGATCGAGGTCGGCGCGGGCTTCCATCCCGACCTGACCGGCCGCGAGAACGTCTATCTCAACGGCGCCATCCTGGGGATGACCGAACAGCAGCTCGATGGCAGGTTCGACGACATCGTCGCCTTTTCTGAGATCGCGGAGTTCATCGACACCGAGGTGAAGTTCTACTCCTCGGGCATGTTCCTCCGGCTGGCTTTCGCGGTGGCGGTCCACACCGAACCGGACATCTTCCTGGTCGACGAGATCCTGGCCGTCGGCGACGAGCCGTTCCAGCATAAGTGCCTGGCCAAGATCCGGGAGCTCAATGCCGCGGGCCATGCCCTGGTCATCGTCAGCCACGACCTGGACATGGTGGCCAAGCTGTGCGACCGCGGCATCCTGCTCGAGCACGGCAAGGTCATCGTCGACGGCCCGGTGGACACCGCTGTCGCCGAGATGCGTGCCCGCTTCTAGCCCGCGGCCCCCGCTCATTCTCCGTACCAGTCTCCGCACGTTATGCGCATAACGTCCGGTTCCGGGGCCGATTTCGAGACCTTATGCGCATAACGTCCGGTTTCGTAGCCGTCGGGACCTTAAGCGCACAACGGTCAAGAATCCGGCACCCGAATGACCGTTATGCGCACAACGGTGAAGGAGAGATCAGGGGACCAGGACGACCTTGCCCATGGTGCCCCGGGTCTCGATGGCGGTGTGGGCGGCTGCGGCTTCGGCCAGCTACGGCGGATTCAGCAGCGGCACCCAGACCGCATTCCGGGTCGCGGCCAGCGAACGAGTCTCGAGCTCGCGAAAATCGCCCATCGGTGCGGCCCTGGGTCCGACCCCACAGGACTGCTCGATGCCGCGCTCGCGCAATGCGTGCTCATCCAGCGCGCTGGGCTACTCCGAGCCCAGCCATAACTCACGATCCGGCCACCGCGGCCCAGCAGCTCGGTCGCACGGTCGAGGGCCTTGGTGTCGATCAGATGTACGCCGGCAGCTTCGACTGCAGCAGCACCTGTCCCTCGGCGGGCTCCGGGTCAGGCACGTCCTCGTACCGCAGACTCTCCGCCGGACCGAACTCGGACTGCCTGATCGCCTTCATACCGACCAGCCTGCAACCTCAACACAAGTTGAGGTCAACCCCGGAGCGTCCGACCAACGTTGATCATCGGCAAACTGGGGATTTCCGCGAGAAGAATTGCCGATTTGCCGATGATCAACTCGGAAAGGCGCGAACTCAGGTGTCCAGCGAGCCGTCGAGTCGCGTGCCGGCCGTGAAGTACGGCGCGATCTTGTTGTCGTACGTCGACAGCGCCGCGCCGATGGCCATGTGCATGTCGAGGTATTGGTAGGTCCCGAGCCGGCCGCCGAAGATGACGTTGTTCGCCACGGCTTCTTTGCGGGCCAACTCCCGGTAGCGCTCGAGCTTGGCCCGGTCCTCGGCGGTGTTGATCGGGTAATACGGCTCGTCGCCGGTCTCGGCGAAGCGTGAGTACTCGTGGAAGATCACGGTCTGGTCGGTCTGGTAGTTGCGCTCCGGATGGAAGTGCCGGAACTCGTGGATCCGGGTGAAGGCCACATCTTCGTCCGCGTAGTTCATCACCGGCGTGCCCTGAAAGTCACCGACAGGGAGCACCTCTTGGGTGAAGTCCAGTGTGCGCCAGCCGAGTTCGCCAGCTTCGAAGTCGAAATACCGGTCCAACGGTCCGGTGTAGACAGTTGGCAGTCCCTCGGGCACCGACGACCGTACGTCGAAGTAGTCGGTGTCCAGCACCACCGAGATATTTTCGTGCGCAGCCATTTTCGTCAGCCAGGCGGTGTACCC
>JACCUM010000075.1 GCA_013811805.1 Geodermatophilaceae bacterium
GGCCCGGACTGTGGAGGAAACCAGCGGCATGCCGGCACCGGCCACGACGCAGGCCACCAGCAGTGTCCACAGTGGAGTACCGAGCACCACGGTGGCGACCAGACCGGCGAGCAGGAACGGGAAGGCCGCCGCGGTCACCAGTAGCAACGTCGAGGCACCGCGCCGGTCAGCGTACCGCCCGTACACCGGCGCGAAGGCAGCGATCGAGAGTCCATACGTCGCAGCCGCGAGGCCGGCGATGGCGTACGAGCCGGTGTGCTGTTCGACTAGGAGCAGCAGAGCCAGCGGCACCATGGACGCCGGGAGCCGACCGGCGAACCCGGCCAGCAACAGGGTGGGGGCACTGGGCATCTTCCAGACGGTGAGGTACTGACGCATGATGGTTCGCCTCCTCCGGCGATCGTTCGGGACGGGACGTAGGGATCAAACTGGGGTAAACTCCTTACAGAACCCCAGGTTAACTGTGTCTGCGTAGGGAGTCAAATGGATTACGAGGCCTACACGTCACCATCGACGGAACTCGCCATCGACCTCGCGAACATCGACCCGTCCGAACCGGCCGCGATCGACGCGTTCCTGGCCGCGCATCACGAGTGGCTCGCCCCGCGTACCCGACTCACCCTCCGACCCGCCGAACGGGAGGAGATCGCCGCCGTCGCTGCGATGATCCGCGCGGTCGCTGCCGCTACGGACGAGGAGTCGGTCATCGAGCGACTCAACGCCTTGCTCGCGAAGTCCTCACCACACCCGCGGGTAACCAACCACGACGGGCGGCTGCATGTGCACTACAGCCGGGACCGCGCGAACGCCGTCGAGCAGCTCACCACGACCGTCGCCGTCGGCATCACCCTGTTGGTGACCGCGCACGGCTGGAAACGACTCGGTATCTGTAGCGCTGGCGACTGCCAGGACGTGTACGTCGACACCTCGCGCAACCAGACCCGAAGGTTCTGCTCGGGCACGTGTTCCAGTCGGAGCAGTGTGGCGGCCTATCGCGCTCGGCAGCGGGAGCGGCCCGGCGGGGCCCAACCCCCACCGTGGCTGGGGTAAGACGAGCCTGAGGCGCCCAGCGCCTTACTCACTAAGCTCGCCGGATGCCACGACGACAGACGCTCATGCCCGCCGCGCTCACGCCCAAGAAGACGCCGTTGGACCTACAGCTTTTTACGAGCGTGCACGATCTGCCGAACAACCCGACCGATCGCTGGCTGACCTGGCTGTCCCAGGCGGCGAACAAGGGCAAGCTCTGGCTGGTCATCGCCGCCATCCTGGGAACGCGCAAGGGACCGACCCGGCGGGCCGCGTTCCGTGGGATGGGCTCGTTGTGGGTGAGCAGCGCGCTGAGCAACGGCCTGATCAAGCCGATCTTCCGTCGCGTGCGACCGGTCGCATATCCCGACAAACCGGTGGCCCGGAGCTTGCGTCGCGCCCCGAGAACCTTCTCCTTTCCCAGTGGCCACTCGGCCTCGGCTGCAGCATTCGCCACGGGCGTGGCCCTCGAAGCACCGATCGTTGGCGCTGCGGTCGCACCGATCGCGCTGGCTGTCGGTTTCTCCCGGATCCGGGTCGGGGTGCACTACCCCGGTGACGTGCTCGCCGGGTTCGGCATCGGCACCAGCCTGGCGCTGGCCTCCCAGCACTGGTGGAAAGTCCGCCCCGCCCGCCCGGCCAAGGTACGCACCACCCAGGTTGCGCCGTCACTGCCCGGCGGTGCCGGCATGGTCATCGCGGTCAACCCGAACTCAGGCAGCGCGAACCCCGGCACGATCACCCAGATCCAGTCCGCTCTGCCCGAGGCGGAGCTGGTCGAACTGGCTCCGGACAGCCTGCTTGCCGACGTCCTCGACGAGGTCGCCGGGCGGGCCAAGGCCCTGGGGGTTGCCGGCGGAGACGGGACCGTGGCGGCCGCCGCAGCTATCGCGATCGAGCACGACCTCCCGTTGGCTGTGTTTCCCGCCGGCACCCTGAATCACTTCGCCGCCGATGTCGGGATCACCTCGGTCGAGGATGTGGTGGCCGGCATCGAGGCAGGCGAGGCCGTACGGGTCGACATCGCCGAAGTCGGCGGCATCCCGTTCCTCAACACTGCGAGCATCGGCGCCTACCCCGAAATGGTGCGGCGTCGCGACGAGCTGGCCCCGCGTTTGGGTAGGTGGCCTTCGCTGGTCATCGCCGCGGCTCAGGTGCTGCATGCTCATAAGCCGATCCGGATGGAGCTCAACGGCACCACGGTCTCGGCGTGGATCGTCTTCGTCGGGAACTGCTCGTACACCCCACGTGGCCTCTCGCCGGCCTGGCGTCCGCGGTTGGAGGACGGACTGCTCGACCTGCAGTACCTGCGCGCGGACACGAAGTGGAGCCGGAGCCGTACGGTGCTCACGCAGCTCTTCGGCATCACCGAGCACACCGGCCTTTATCGCGACCAGATGGTCAAAGAG
>JACCUM010000080.1 GCA_013811805.1 Geodermatophilaceae bacterium
TGCTGGACCCGGTTGCCGAGCTGGGCCAGCACTGCCTCAGGAAGATCGGACGGTCGCTGGGTGACGAAGAAGACCCCGATCCCCTTCGATCGGACCAGCCGCACCGTCTGGGTCACCGCGTCCAGAAAGGCGGGGGAGGCGTCGTCGAAGAGCAGGTGCGCCTCGTCGAGGAAGAAGACCAGCTTGGGCTTGTCCAGGTCACCGACCTCGGGCAGCTCCTCGTAGAGGTCTGCCAGCAGCCACATGAGGAAGGTGGAGAACAGCGCTGGGCGGTTCTGCAGATCGGCGAGCTCGAGCAGGTTGATGATGCCGCGACCCGGGTTGTCGCCATCTGTGGTGCGGCGCAGCAGGTCAGCGGTGTCCAGCTCCGGCTCGCCGAAGAAGTCCTCGGCACCCTGGGCGACCAGCTCGGAGATCTCGCGCAGGATCACCCCGGCGGTGCTCTTGGCGACACCGCCCAGCTCCTTGAGCTGTTTGTTGCCTTCTTCGGAGGTCAGGTAGCCGATCACGGCCCGCAGATCGGCAA
Source organism: Geodermatophilaceae bacterium (assembly GCA_013811805.1). Taxonomy (GTDB): domain Bacteria; phylum Actinomycetota; class Actinomycetes; order Mycobacteriales; family Geodermatophilaceae; genus JACCQS01. The sequence goes on from JACCUM010000080.1 coordinate 527, forward strand.
GGTCGAGCAGGGCCAGACCGTTCGTGTCCGCCCAGTGGAAGACCAGCGACAGCGCCGACTCCTGAGTGTCATTGAGCCCCAAGACCTTCGCCAGCAGAATTGGCCCGAATGACGTCACCGTCGCCCGCAGCGGCGTACCAGTGCCGACCCCGCCGAGGGCGAAGAACTCGGTCGGGAACGCCGTCGGTGTCCACGTGCTGTCGCCGGTGTCAGTCACCCGTTGGGCGATCTTGTCGTTGGACTCCCCTGCCCTCAGCAACCCGGACAGATCGCTCTTGATGTCCGGGGCGAAGACAGCGACCCCCGCGGCCGAGAGCTGCTCGGCCATCAACTGGAGCGTCTTCGTCTTGCCGGTTCCAGTGGCGCCTGCGATCAGGCCATGCCGATTCAGCATCCCCAGCGGAATCCGTACCCGAGCCTGCGGATCGACCTGCCCATCATGGACGACCGTGCCCAGTTCGAGTGCCGACCCATCGAAGGCGTAGCCCTGCGCGATCCGCTGCGTGATGTCTGACATGGGACCGGAATCTAGCCCGCCGCCGTCCAAGTAGGGTTCCGAGCGTGATGCACAAGGCTGTCCCAGGCGCCTTGGTGTGGGTCGACTGCGAGATGACCGGTCTAGATCTGACCAAAGATGTCATGATCGAGATTGCGGCGCTGGTCACCGATGGCGATCTGAACGTCCTCGGCGACGGTGTCGATCTCGTCATCCACGCATCGGACGACCTCCTCGACGGCATGCTGCCGGTAGTCGCCGAGATGCACGCCAGTTCCGGCCTGACTGATGAAGTGCGCGCCTCGACCGTGACCATCGAGCAAGCGCAGTCGCAGGTGCTCGACTACATCCGCGCCTTTGCTCCGCAACCACGGATGGCGCCGCTGTGCGGCAACTCGATCGGCACCGACCGGGGCTTCATCACCCGGGATATGCCCGAACTTGACGCGTTCCTGCACTACCGGATGATCGACGTCTCATCGGTCAAGGAGTTGGCCCGCCGCTGGTATCCGCGCGTGTACTTTGGGCAACCGGCCAAGGGTTTGGCACATCGGGCGTTGGCCGACATCCGGGAGTCCATCCGGGAGTTGGCCTACTACCGGCAGACCTTGTTCGTGCCCCCACCGGGACCGACGACCGACCAGGTGCAACAGATCGCCGCCAGCTTGGTGTAAGCCTCGGGGTATCGTCTGCACCTGCTCCTCGGTGCTTTCGGAGAGCCATGGTGGGTGTAGCTCAGCTGGTAGAGCACCTGGTTGTGGTCCAGGTGGCCGCGGGTTCAAGTCCCGTCACTCACCCCACTGCATTTCCCGTGCGTCGACGGGCTGGCGACGCTAGGCCAAGGCGCTGCCCTGAAGCCACGTCTCCCAGGGAATGGCCCAGTCGTAGATGTCGCCGTCCACCGCGCTCAGCATCGGGCCGCCGTTGATGACCTCGACCACATCGCCGATCTGGGAGAACTCGAAGAACCAGGCAGCACGTTCGGGCGCCAGGTTGATGCACCCATGGGAGACGTTGCTGATGCCTTGCTGGGCCACCGACCATGGCGCAGCGTGGACGAACTCGCCGTTGTTGGAGATCCGGGTCGCGTACTCGACCGCCGTCAGATAACCCCCGGCATCCAATGCGAGCCCGTAGGTCGTCGAGTCCATGATCTTGTTGCGCTCCTGGTCGATGACCACGTGCGGCCCGCTGCGGGTCTGGAATTCAGGGCTGCCCATGCTGACCGGGAAGGTCTGGACGAGTGCCCCGTCCGAGTAGACCTGCATGGTGTGCGTGGCGGCGTCAGCCACCGAGACATGCGAGGGGCCGATCGTGAAGGCGATGCTGCGGTCGAGTTGACCCCAGGCACCGGCTCCGAGGCTGACCCCATACAGGGTCGCGTCCAGGCGTACCTCGGTGTTGGCCGGCCAGTAGAGCTGCGGGCGCCAGTGGACCTCGGTGTCGGAGAACC
>JACCUM010000113.1 GCA_013811805.1 Geodermatophilaceae bacterium
GGCCCGGGCCGCATCCTGCATTACTTGCTCATCACGACGTTCTACCCGTCGATGGCTCTGGGCTGGATACTCGGCTCGGCAAACGCGGTGCTGTACCTTGTGTTCGGCGTCTCCGGGATCGTGGTCCCGCCCCAGGTTTGGCTCGCCCTCTACGTCGACGCGACGCTGTTCCAGTTCTGGGTCTACGTGCGCAACCGCCGCTACAACGTCAGCCCCTACGATCGGCAGGGTTCCCCGGGGATCCGCGGGATGCTGATGTCGGTGCTGGCAGCACCGATCTACGCCTCCTCTTTCATCGCCACGCTGTTCCGGCTGCCCGCCCGGTTCGTGGTCACTCCGAAGAACGATGCAAGCACCAAGGACGGGCTGCGCAGCTTCCGCCGACACCTGGTGTGGGCCGCGCTACTCGGGGGTGCGCTGATCGCCGCCATGTGGCGGGGCTACGCGAATCTCGACGTGATGATGTGGCCGTCGGTGGCGCTGCTGATCAGCCTCACGCCGCTGGCGATCTGGTGGCTCGAGCGCACGGAGGAAACCGCCGACGGCACCGTGAGCAGCGAGCGTCCCACCCCGGTCGACCGTGTGGCACCTCCGGGTGCACCACGTCCGCTGCCAGCAGCGCCCATCAGAGCGCCGCAGCCGATCCCACGCGTTGCGGCGCCGCAGGGAGTGGCCGCGGCCCGGCACCCGGTCTCTGCGGTATCCCCGGAGCCGGTACCGAGGTTCCCGTCGCCGGTCGTGTTCACCAGATCTGGGGGCGCTACCCCTACCGGGACCCAACCGCCGACAAGAGCCCCGCTATCGACACCAGCCCCGCCGCCGACACCAGCCCAGCGGCCAGCCCCACCGGCAGCCCCGGCCGTTGAGGCCGGTCCGCGTTTCCCGCGTCCGTCCGCCACTGCAACGTCCTCCGCGGTCGGCTCAGCCGCCGCCCAGCGCTCAACCCAGACCGCGGCGCCCTCGACCAACGGACGGCCAGAGACCAGGCAGGCTGCCCAGCGTCGCGTGGCGCCCCCACCTCGCCCTGAGCCGGCGCCGACACCCCAGTCCGCTGCCCGGACCTCGTCCGCACCTCGACCGTCACCCGCACCTCGACCCACGGCACCTCCCCGTCGTCCGCCGTCTGGCGGCCAGCGGCAGCCCGAGCGCACGTCCGACCCGCAACGCCCCGAGAGCCGGGTTTCGACTCCTGAGCAGCGCCGCGACTCCGGGGATGAAGCGTCCAACCACCCGCCGGACGAAGAGATCGGGGCGGTGGCGTGAGTCTCCGCCTCAGGCACCGAATCCGCGGCAGGCTCCGGGCCGCACACCGTCGCCGAAAGCTGATCACGCTAATCCTGCTGCCGGCCGCGCTGATCGCGGTGAACGTTCCGCCGGCGATCACGTTCGTGCAGAACTACCAACATCAGCGCCTCATCTCCAGCCCCGAGTACCAGTCGCAATTCGGCAAGTGGGACGTGATCAACCTGCCGACGGACACGCAGGTAAACGCGATCCACGCGGCGCTGCTCCCCAGCGGAAAGCTGCTGGTCATCGCCGGTTCGGGCAACAACCAGCAGAACTTCGACGCCGGCAGCTTCCGCACCCTGCTCTACGACCCGGTCAACGGGCAGACAAGGCTGATCCTGACTCCGGCTGACATGTTCTGCGCCGGCCACGCGTTCTTGCCAGACGGCAAGCTGCTGGTGGCCGGCGGCACCAAGCGTTATGAGGTGCTCGAGAGCGACGTCAAGCGCGCCGCTGGCACGATGATCGTCAAGAACGTGTTCCCCGACGGCGGGCGTGCCTTCACCAAGGGTACGGAGTTCGTCTCTCCCGACGGCCGCAAGTACCGGGCGACGAGCGACTTCGCGATGCCCCCGGCGACGAAGGTCATCAAGAACCGCAAGGCCACGGTGACGGCCAGCCAAACCGCGGTCTTCGTGGAGTCCGAGGACACCGGCCAGGCCGGGGTGACCGAGCAGCCGGCCCAGTACTCGATCAGCGGCCTCAGCGGCGCCGATGCGAACAACCTGTATGGGCTCTCGGAGAAGATGACCTTGGAGAAGCAGGACTTCCAAGGCATCGCAGACAGCTACGAGTTCGATCCGATCACCGAGGAGTACACCAAGGTCGGCGACATGAAGGAAAAGCGCTGGTACCCGACGCTGACCGGGTTGCATGACGGACGGGTACTGGCCATCTCCGGGCTGGACGGCAGCGGCCAAGTCTTGCCGGGTCAGAATGAGATCTACGACCCGGCCACCAAGAGCTGGAAGGCGCGCCCCGATCTGTTCCGCTACTTCCCGACCTACCCTGCGCTGTTTCAGACCGCGACGCCCGGCACGTTGTTCTACTCGGGCTCCAACGCCGGGTACGGGCCGGAGGACGCGGGTCGTGTGCCGGGCTTCTGGAAGCTGGCCGACAACAGCTTCGTGCCGGTGCCAGGGATACGCGACGCCGACCAACTGGAGACCAGTGGATCCTCCTGGGCGGGACCGGTGCAGAACCAGAAGATCATCGTCGTCGGTGGCGGCGGGGTTGGGGAGTCGCCGTTGTCGACAACGCGGATCGACGTGATCGACATCAAAGCGCCAGCCCCGAGGTTCATCAACGGCCCCGACCTGCCGGTCCCGGACCGCTATCCCAACGTCGTCCAGTTGCCGGACGACAACCTGCTGATCACGGGCGGGTCCCGCGACTACCGAGGAAAGGGGGCAAGCGACAACCTGATGGCCAAGATCTACCACCCAGCCTCGAACACGCTGACCCCTGCTGCTGACCCGACCGTCGGCCGCAGCTACCACGCCGTGGGGATCCTGCTTCCGAACGGTCAGGTCCTGACGATGGGCGGCGACCGGCTGTTCGGCGACAGGGACAACACCAAGCCCGCCCAGTTCGAGAAGCGCCTGGAGATCTACACCCCGCCCTACCTGTATCACGGACCGCGACCGGTGATCTCCGATGCACCGTCCGAGGCGAAGCTAGGCTCGATGATGAAGGTCAGCTCGCCGGACGCCGCGACGATCGGAGCGGCGCGACTCATCCGGCCGAGCGCGGCCACTCATGCCACCGATGTCGAGCAGCGGTCGGTCGCGCTGGACATCACGCACAACCCAGACGGGACGCTGAACCTCGCGGTGCCCAAGGAGCCGACGCTGGTTCCGCCCGGTTACTACATGCT
>JACCUM010000204.1 GCA_013811805.1 Geodermatophilaceae bacterium
GCAACATCAACCCCGAGCGGCAGTTCCCGTCCATGTTCGAATCGGTGCATGGCTCGGCGCCGGACATCGCCGGACAGGGCATCGCCAACCCGGTGGCCCAGATCCTGGCCGGCGCGATGATGCTGGACCACCTCGGCGAGGCCGGAGCGGGCGAGACCGTACGGGCGGCGGTGGGCAGGGTGCTGGAAGAGGGTGCGGTCCGTACGCCTGATCTCGGAGGTGCGGCCAGCACCGAGGAGATGACGGTCGCGATCACCGGCGGGCTGAGCGTTACCGCGATCCACTGAACCGCCCGGCTACCGCTTGACCCGGACGAAAACGCTCGGCGGCCGGCCAGCCAACAAATGCAACCGGACCGTGGTTCCAGGCGTGAGACCAACATGACGGCCATGGACGGCGACGTAGTCACGAGTTCAGCTCAGGTTGGCCGTCGTTGACGACTCCGCTGCGCAACGTCCTCACAAGCTGGAAGCCACGAGAGGATAGACGCGATGAGCACGCCACCCGAGATCACTCAACCCGAGAACACGCCGCCGGCCCCCTAACCGCAGCCGGGCCCTGATAGATCGGGCTCTCGGCCCGGTGCCGCGTACCTTCGGCCGCCGCCGGGGCGGCTGGCCTGGCCATCGCGGTCTACTCCCTGCGGCGCGACCGCCAACCGGCCCCCTACTCCGCCTGACGACGCCGACGGCCGGACCCGGAAGTCGCCCACCGGCATGGATCTGAACTGCATGAGGATCCGCCTCTGCGACACTCCCAACGTCCTTACTGTACAGAACGTGTAGTCTGTGGAGATGGCCGAAATCGGGGTAACCGAAGCCCGGGACCAGCTTGGCGAGCTGGTCAACCGCGCCGCCTACAGCGACGAACGCATTGTGCTCACCCGACATGGCCGGGCCGTTGCCGCGCTGGTACCGATCGCGGTGCTCCACGCGTTAGAGGACGCCGAGGACGCCGCTGACCTGGCGGCGGCCCGGGCAGCCGCCGCCGAGAGCGGCCCGAACGTCCCCCACGCGCAGGTGCTCGCCGATCTCGTGGTTGACGAGGCGCGGACATCCCGTAGCGCGTGAGCTACGCGATCGAGTGGAAGTCCTCAGCCCGCAAGGAGATCCGCAAGCTTGACCCGACCCTCCGCCGGCGGGTCATCGAGGCGGTCACGGCTCTCGGCGCCGAGCCTCGGCCTTCCGGTTCGGTGACGTTGACCGGTTCGCCCGGGTGGCGGCGCATCCGCATCGGCGGATATCGCGTCATCTACGACGTACGCGACGACGCTCTTGTCGTCCTCGTCCTTCGAGTCGGATCCCGAGGCAGTGTCTACCGACGTCTGGACGAGTAGCTCGTCCCGTCCCGCAGCAGCGCAATGGCCGCAGCCGCCGCTGGGCAATCAGCCGAACGAGACAGGCCAGAACGAGCACGAGCACCGGAAACCAGGCAAGCCGCAGCAGAACCCAGGAGAACGTGTCCGGCCTGCCGGTCAGGCCGACAAGCGGCATCCACTCGGCCGAGGCGACCAGGACCAGGATTAGCGCGCTCTGGTGCCAGAGGAAGACCGGCAGCGCCAACGTGTTCCACCTGGCCAACCTCGGACTCGGTGTCGCCACCGCACCAGCGGCAGGTCTGAGGATCACGAACAGACCCAACTGCACCGCACCGAGGGCAAGGACGTACAGGGATGGGGGTGTCAGGTTTGAACGAACACCGCCGGTCACCCCCACGGCGCTGGCCGGATAGCCCAGCACGAGAATCAGCGTCGCCATGGCCGCCATCCCGGCCAGGGCCATCAGCAGCCCACCGGTACGAGAAGGTCCGCCTCCCCGCGCGAGTCGGATACCGAACAGGAACGGAACCGCCCACGCACAGACCGTCCCGATCACGCCGATCACCGACTGGGCGGCTGGACCGACCGGCAGGTCGCCGAGCCACACCAAATCATCGAAGCCGACCACGGCGGCTGGAGCCAGCACAGCCCATCCGCGCAGCCGGCGGTCCAGCCAATCCAGGGCGGGCCAGGATGCCCACAAGACGGCGAGGACGGCGAGGAACCAGAGCGGCCCGACGACGAGCTTGCCGAGGGAGCGCACCTCGGCAAAGGCGAAGCCGGACAGCAGCAGAACGCCGAGCAGTACCGTCCAGCAGGCCAGCAGGGTCCCCACTGCCGGCAGCAGCGCCCCTACCCGGGCCGACGCCCACTGCCGCCAGCGCTGACCGCCCTCCAGAGCGCGAGTCGCGGCAAACCCGGCGGCGCAGAAGAACGGCGCCAAGGCCTGCAGCACCCAGGTCAGCGGCGCGAGGTCGGGCAGGTGGCGTAGAGGCGAGGTCACCGCCAGCCCGTAGTCGCCGACCACCACCGCGGTGACCAGCCAGTGACCCGACACCACGCCGATGACCGCAGCCACCCGCAGGGCATCGATCGATCCGTCCCGACCGGGGGGGCTGAGCTGCGCGGGCCTCATGATCCGAACCCGACCCGTACGCATTCTGTACGTGTTTCGGTCCCGATGGCTGCACCTGTCAGGCAACTCAACGAGGAGGTCCCTGCCACGAGATACCCGTCATGACCCTGCGCGTCGTCCACGGCGACCGTGCGTGCGCCGAAGGCCGGATCGGTCGGGTCGGTGCTGTGACCGAAGCCGAAAACCCGGATGCTCGGGATCCACTTGATCCAGTCCGCCTCCGAACGGGCGGCCCAGACCCGAGCTGAGGTATCCAGCTGATCGGCGGTGTCCACGTCCATTCCCGGGCTGCCGAACACCACGATGTCGCTGACCTCGGTCCCGATCTCGGTCAACCCCGGTGCTGCCCTGG
>JACCUM010000137.1 GCA_013811805.1 Geodermatophilaceae bacterium
CCTCGACCGCGTGTCGCACGATCGGCTCGGCGGCGGCCTCGTCCAGATGCCATTGGCGTGTCGCCTGGTCGCCGTAGCTCATCATGCCCAGCCCGATCCGGGACACCTGCAGGCCCGACGAACCCAACCTTGTGTACTCCATGCCGTGCCGGAAGGAGTGCGTAGATCTGACCCCAGTCGTCGTCGACCGGAGTGCGCGACAACCCGCCGCGACCGGCAACCTCGCCGCTGACGCGGTCGTACGCGATCCACTTGTGGACGCCGTGAAAGCGCCACGAGTCGCCCATGAACTTCGCCCGCTGCCGCGCCTCCTCGAGGCTCGGCTTGTCGTCGTACCAGTACGACACCTCGTCGTCGTTATGGACAAGCCACAGATCAGCAGCGTTGGCAGGGCCGACCGGTTCAAGCCGCAGGCGCAACGTCAACCGGGAGTCACCAGCGTCGGCCGGTAGCGGGTCCTGCGCACGGCACACCGTCCCACGATGGTGACGATGTTGCATCAAGATATGCAGCGGGCAGATCCAACCTGCGCTGGCTGAGGGGGCACTCTCCGCCCAATGGTGACGTCTTGTCACAAGAGGATCCCCCCGGGCACCTGTCCGCATCGGCGCGCCATACGGGACAGTCAAGATCGTCGGCTCTGGCCACTGCAGGGTCGTGACCAACCGGCGCATCGCGCGCGTCTCAGCCGTTCCCCTTACGACGCATCGGGCTCCGCGCTCTGACGACTAGTTGGTTGTCGCGGAGTCCGATAACCGGGAGGGTGCGTTGATCAACCGACCGCCGATTCGTGGACGTCGGTCGGTAGCTTCCTCCAGCCAATCGAAGGATGTGTATGGCTCCCGTACGGCAGGCGACCCTCCGGACTGAGCGTATCGTCCTCGCCCCGCTGTCGGACGAGCATCTCGACCAAGAAGTTCGGCTCGACGCCGACCCTGAGGTGATGCGCTACCTGACGGGGCGTCCGCGCAGTCCCGAGGAGATGGTCCGGGTCCACGCCGAACGACTGGCGGTCGCGAAGCGCGTGCCCGGTCTCGGTTTCTGGGCGGGCTTCGTCGCTGGTGCCTTCGTTGGCTGGTGGATCCTGCAGCCGCCCGAACGAGCCGACCAGGGTCCCGTTGAGGGACAAGCCGAACTGGGATACCGGTTGGTGCGCCGGTACTGGCGGCAGGGTCTGGCGAGCGAGGGAGCGCGCGAGCTTGTTCGCCACGGGTTCGAGGACCTCCGATTGCACCGCATCTTCGCCGAGACCATGGCCATCAACCAGGCTTCGCGCGCGACCATGAGCTCTCTCGGAATGCGACAGGTCCGCACCTTTGATCTCTGCTTCGACGACCCACCTCCTGGCAGCGAACACGGCGAAGTCGAGTACGCGATCACATCGGAAGACTGGTCGATCGCCCACAACCGCTGACGGATCCCATCCGGGCGCCTGTCCGGCTGGGTGCGTCATGCGGGACGGTCAAGAACGTCGGCGGTGACTGTTGCCGGTGGTGGCCAATCGGCGGATCGCGCGCGTCCAGCCGGTTCGGCTATTGAGATCGCTGCCTCCGAAACCCGCGTTGGCACTCTGAGTCCAGCCGTTGCTATAGCTGGACGCGGTAGATAACGAAGCCGCGGTTCTCCGCCAGCTGGTCGTAGAGTCGGCGGGCCACCGTGTTCGTCTCCTGCGTGGACCAGTAGACCCGGTCGCAATCCTGGCTGCGGGCCCATTCGACGACGGCCTCGATGAGGGCACGCGCCACGCCGCGCCCGCGTGCCTTGGGCGCGGTGAACAGGTCCTGCAGGTAGCAGACGTCCGGTGACGAGGTGCTGGCGTGGACCAGGAAGTGGGTGATACCAACCAACCGACCGTCCGTGCTCGCGCCCAGCGCGTGCATACGATTATCGGCCTGGAACTCGCTCCACGCCCGGTCGTACATCTGCTGCGGCTCGGCGCGCTCATAGAAGTCGATGTAGGCGCGAAACAGCGACTCCCACTCGGGGCGATCACCCGGGGACAGTCTTGCGATGCGGACCATTCGGCACTCCTGTACTCGTGCGACGTCGGTGTCGGGCTGGCTGGGCCAGGATCCGGCGCGGTGCTGACGATCATGATTTCGCAGTCAGCGTTCTCACGCTGAATCTCGGCAGACCCAAGGAATTTCGTGACCAACTCGTCGCGTTTGCCGGGCGCGGCGAGCAACCGCGTGTGCTGAGCGAACCGGGACGTCATTCATGTCCCTTTCAACCATTCAGAGCGTGGACGACCCTAACGTCTCCGGTAGATCTGGGCGACGGGCGCGTTGTCCGTCGGGCAAGCAACCTCGGCGAGGGTCCCGGTGACCGATCTCTGGCTGGGACGATGCGGCGAGTCCGGGCGGCCAGGCGAGGTCGAGCTGGGATGACTCCGGTGAAGTGAGCTCAGCTTCCGACGCGGGTCTTGATGGTCTTCATTGTCAGGTGGGAATCGACTCTGGCGATTCCGGGAGTGTCCTCGAGGTGGTGCGTGACGAAGGTCTCGAACGTCTCGAGGTCTGCGGTTGCGATGCGGAGGAAGTAGTCGGGCAGGCCGAACATGCGCCGCATCTCGATCACCTCATCGAAGGCGGCTACCCGCGCCTCGAACTGCTCGACTGTGCCGCGGTCCTTACGTGCGAGGTCGACGTTGACGAGCACTTCGAACCCCCGGCCGACGGTCCGGGGGTCGACGCGCGCGTGATAGCCGGTGATCACGCCTGCCTGCTCGAGGTGGCGTACGCGGCGCAGGCACGGTGCCGGCGTTAGGCCGACGCGGTCAGCGAGTTCGGTGTTCGGAAGTCGAGCGTCACGGCGAAGGTGTTCAATGATTGCGCGATCAGTCCGATCCATCCGCCACATCATGCCGTAAAGGCGCCGAAGCGGGCCACATACGCAATCCCGTGACCTCGCGGACGCCTTACCGTTGCGCTATGACCTCCAGCGCCTCGAATGGTTCGGATGCGCGGCTCGCGCTGGCGGAGACGGCTCCGTTAGGTTTCGGCATGTTCCCGTTGGGGATTGCGTTCGGGCTGCTCGTGGTGCAGTGCGGGCTTGCCTGGTGGTGGGCGCCGCTGTTCAGCGCGGGCTGATCTATGCCGGATCGCTGGAGTTTCTGCTCGTCGGTCTGCTGCTCGCCGGGACGCCACTCGCGTCGGTCGCGCTGACGACGTTTCTGGTGAACTCGAGGCACGTCTTCTACGCGTTGTCGTTTCCGCTGCACCGTGTCCGTGGCCGACTCGCCAAGGTCTATGCGATGTTCGCCCTCATCGACGAGGCCTACGCCCTGACCGCCACCCGTCCGCCGGAGTCGCTCTCGAGTCGACGCATCCTCTGCACCCAAGTGCTGTTGCAGTCCTACTGGGTCAGCGGCGGAATCGTGGGAACCCTCGCCGGGCAGTGGCTGCCAGGCCCGGTCCACGGGCTGAGCTTCGCCCTGACCTCGTTGTTCGTCGTGCTGGCGATCGACGCGTGCCGGACCGGCCGAAACCTTTCAGACCCCGCGCTCGCCCTCGGCTGCGCCCTGGTTGCCGGCACCGTCGCGGCGGCGCAGTTCCTTGTGGTGGCGATGGGCCTCTACCTCCTCGTGCTGCTAGCGAGGCACCGCGTCACGCTCAACCGAAGGCCCGGGCATGCCTAGCACCGGATATCTCGCGGCCGCGCTGGCCAGCGCCGCGACGATCACCTTCGCGCTGCGCTCCGTGCCGTTCGCGCTGCTGCGGCCGGTGCGCGACTCGCGGCTGGTCGGCTACCTAGGAACTCACATGCCCGCCGGAGTCATGGTGATCCTCGTCGTCTACCTGCTGCGCGACCTCACCCTCGATCGCCGCCCATACGGCCTGCCCGAGGCCGCTGCCCTGCTCGTGACCGTCGGCCTGTATACCTGG